>CALUTH010000031.1 GCA_944323635.1 Candidatus Gastranaerophilales bacterium | reverse complement strand
AACGGTAACCTTCTTTTAACCTCTATTGCACCTGAGTATGTGGCACCTGAACCGGAACCGACACCTACTCCTGAACCAGATCCTGAACCGGTACCACCTCCTAAAAAAGACGATGACAAACCTGTAGTTTGCGGCTCAGGACAAATAAAGATAGGCAACAGTTGTTTTACTCTGCCAAAACCGAAACCTGATCCGAAACCTGATCCGAAACCACAACCACAACCTGAACCTGAACCGGAGCCGGATCCACAACCTGAACCGGATCCGGAACCTAAACCTGATCCAAAACCTGATCCACAACCAGAACCACAACCTGAACCGGATATAGATGACGGCAACGAAGGTGGCGGCGGTGACGAAGGCGGCAACGAAGGCGGCAACGAAGGCGGCGGCGATGAAGGCGGCGGCGATGAAGGCGGCGGCGATGAAGGCGGCGGCGAAGAAGGCGGCAATGAAGGCGGCGGTGATGAACCGACGTGCGGGTCTGGTGAAGTTTTACTCGGCGGGAAATGCGTTAAAAAACTGACGCCAACTCCAAATACCGGAAGCAATAACAATGGCGGTAGCGGTGGACCGGGACCTCTTGCTATAGACGATGGTACCTGGGGAACCGGAAGTAAAGGGCAAAACGGACCGAGCAGTATTCTGGAACGCAATTATGAAAATGAAAAAAATGGACCTCAAAGTTTGAAAGATTCCAGAGACCCGAGTAATACCCGTGATTGGAATATGCTTATACAAAATTAATTTTCTCAAGCAGGGGTTGAATAATCCCTGCTTTTTTGTATTATTTGATAATTGATATTTATTTTCCCCTTGACTTAGAGTGGACTCTAAGTGTTAAATTAAAATAAAACACTAAAATTATGGAAGTTAGGGAGAAAACTTGGACAGACGTGATTTTATAAAAAATTCTTTGCTCTTTACTACAGGCGCTGTATTGTTGAGCGGATGTACTTTTACTAACAAAGAAGTTAGTACGGGGCTTAAACCGGGGAGCGGTATTACTACAGCAAAATTTAAGGGGCTTGATGTTTCAATGCTGGGCTACGGGTGTATGCGCATGCCGATGAAGTCCAATGGAGAAATTGATGAAGAACTTAACAAAAAAATGGTTGAAAGGGCTATGCAGGCAGGTGTTAATTACTATGATACCGCATATATGTATATGGGCGGCATGAGTGAAGAAATTACAGGCAGGGCTGTTAAACCTTATGACAGGGCATCGTTTAACCTTACAACCAAAATGCCTGTTATGATGCTTGAAAAAGAAGAAGATGTTGAACGTATCTTTAATGAGCAGCTTAAAAGGTGTCAGACAGAATACTTTGATTTCTATCTTGTACACTGTTTAAACAAAAGAAACTGGGATAATACTAAAAAGTATAATGTTATTCCTTTCTTAGAAAAAATGAAAAAAGAAGGAAAGATTAAACATTTAGGCTTCTCACACCACGATACTCCTGAATTATTGCAGGAGATTATTGATTATTATGGCAAATGGGAATTTGTACAACTTCAAATCAACCGTCTTGACTGGAAAACAACAAGAGGCGAAGAACAGTATAATATCGCAAGAAAGGCTAAACTTCCTATCGTTGTAATGGAACCGCTGCGCGGCAGCCTGCTTGCCAACCTCAATGCCGAGGCAACAAAAATCTTAAAAGATTACAATCCTGATGCAAGCGTTGCATCATGGGCTTTCAGATGGCTCGCCGGCTTGGAAGGTATTTTAACAATGCTTAGCGGTATGAGTGCGCCTGAACATCTTGAAGATAATATAAAAACATTTACAAATCTGGCACCATTGTCGGAAGAAGAACAAAAGGTTTATGATAAAGCAATTGCGGCACACCTTAAGCAGTCTGCAATCGGATGTACAGCGTGCCGCTACTGTGAATGCCCTGTCGGTGTTAATATTGCCGGGCTTTTCTCTCTGTATAACCAGTATATGTACGATGACAGGGCTAATAAGAATATGAGTTTTATAAACCACTATGAGGCGCTTAAAGAATCTGAACGTGCCGATAAATGTATAAAATGCGGCTTATGTAAACCAAAATGTCCCCAGCAGTTTGATATTCCGGAACTCCTTGTTAAGGTTCACAAAGCATACCTTGAGGCTAAAGGGGCTTAGGAATGAAATTTAGAGGAAATAAAAACCCGTATTTGATACGTGTTACTGCGGCGTCTTTGTTTTTCATTGCAGAAATTCTGGCATTCCTTCCTGTCGGAAAGAGTATTGCCGGATTATTATCTTTCAGTTTGGCGCCGGCGGCGGCAAGACTTGTTGCGGATTTTTCAATCACAGCGCTTATTATTGTTGCGGTAAACCTGCTTATTGCCTTCTTTTTCGGACGGTTTTACTGTTCGGTATTCTGTCCGTTCGGACTTTTACAGGATATAATCGGTGTTCTTTTCAGACGCAAAACCGGTAAAACTGTCAATCTGTCATATATCAGATACGGGATACTTGCCCTCGTTATTGCGTTTATGGCGCTGGGAGTAACGTCGGTGCTGCGGTTTTTAGACCCGTATTCCAATTTTGGCAACATAATTACCGGATTTATCAATATTAAAACGATACCTTTGCTGACGTTTATTCCCTTGATTATAATTATTGCCCTTGTTGTTTGGAAAAACAAGATTTTTTGTACAACGATTTGCCCTGTAGGTACGGTACTTGAATTGTGTGCAAAATTCAGCCCGAGAAGGCTTTGTATATCAAAAGATATTTGCAAAGGCTGCGGAGTTTGTGAGAAAGAGTGTCCGGCAGGTGCTATTAATTCTAAAGAAAAATACCTTGATAACGAACGATGCACGGGCTGCCTGCGCTGTATTGCGGCATGTCCCGGCGGAGGGATTAAGTATACGGCGTCCGAAAAAGAGAAGTTTATTCCTTCAAGACGTACTTTTATTGCAACAGGTGTAATTGCGGCTGCTGCGGTCGGGGTATTAGCAAAAGGGAAAGAACTTGCACTTGCAATCGCAGAAGGATTGAAAAAACGTCCTATTTGTCCGCCCGGAGCCGTTTCTGTTGAAAATTTTGTGCAAAAATGTACAAATTGCGGGCTCTGTGTCGAACATTGCAAAGGCAAAATTCTTAAAAAGCCGGATGGTGAGTATGATACCGTTCATATTGATTTTTCGGGCGGCAAGTGTGAATTTGACTGCAAAAACTGTTCTGACGTGTGCCCGACAGGTGCAATAAGAAAAATGACTTTGGAGGAAAAACAAAATTGCAGAATAGGGCTTGCAAGATTTGATTACGAAAAATGTTCAAAATGCGGGCTTTGCGCGGCTAAATGTCCTAAAGGTGCAATAACCCATGAGTACGGGCAATTACCGGTTTATATAGCCTCTAAATGTATAGGCTGCGGCGCGTGTGAGAACATTTGTCCGGTTGATGCAATAGAAATAGTTGCCATTAACCCTCAGTCTCACATATAATATTGATTAAGAAAACAGGAGAAGATATGTCTATCGGATTTACTGAAATATTTTTAATTATAGTAGTAGTACTGTTACTTTTTGGCTCAAAGCGTATACCTGAACTTGCAAAGGCGCTCGGCAGAGCATCTTACGAGTTTAAAAACGCAAAGGATACATTGAAAAAAGAGGCGCAGGAATTGGCTGACAGCGCTCAAAAGGCTGCAGAAGCCGAAGCAAAAAAAGATGAAGAAGTCAAACAATAGCAATATTGAAGACGACCAGCCTTTTATAGCCCATTTAGAGGCTTTAAGGCTTACACTGCTGAATTCTATTTTTGCAGTGGTGCTGCTGTCTCCTTTGGGTTTTTATTTTGCACCAAAATTTATTGATTGGCTTATTGCGGTTTCTCTGCCCGACAATATGCCTAAACTTCATTATTTTTCGCCGATGGAGGTTTTTATTATTCAATTAAAAGCCGGACTTGTGCTTGCTTTTATTTTTGCATCTCCGTTTGTTGCTTATCAGGTGAGAAAGTTCGTGCTTCCCGCGCTGTATGAGAATGAGCGGAAATTTTTGGGTTTGTTTCTTGTGCTGTTTGTGATTTTATTTGTTTCGGGATGTGCCTTCTGTATATTCCTTATTCTCCCGCTTGTAATGAATTTTTCGGTCGGGTTTATGAGTGAAAAATTAGAGCCGACAATAGGGCTTGCAAATTTTGTGAACCTTGCTTCAGGCTTAATTCTTGCTTTCGGGATAATGTTTCAATTTCCGCTTGCGGTGCTTGCAGGGGTAAAATTCGGGCTTGTTAGTGTTGAGACGCTGAAAAACTTAAGACCTTATATTATTGTCGGTATTCTTATCCTTGCTGCAATCTTTACGCCGCCGGATGTGGTGAGTCAGCTTTTGCTGGGTGTTCCGACATGGTTGTTATTTGAGGCGGGACTGTTTGCAGCATCGTTAATTGAAAAAAAGAATGAAGAAGAGGGTTAACCGATAAGCAGTTCTTTGAAAATATCTGCGTGCGATACTTCTTTTGCATTTTCCTGCATATATTTTTCGGGTTTTCTTCTCAATTCTTTAAACAAATTGTTTTTCATCAAATCCAAAAACTTGTCGGCATGGTCATCTGTTAAGATATAAAGTATACCTTTGTGTTTGTCTTTTTTCTTTTTTATAAATGTAACTGAATCGGGCAATGTTTGACTGAGTGTCTCTTTTACCTGTTCAAGTTTGTGCGCTGTTCCGTTTGTTTTCAAAAATTTTTGAAAAGAGGGTGCCTTGTTGTTGTTTTGTGTAATGTTGGATATTTGCATTATTAATGTTCCTTTACTGTATATATTATTTCTTTTGTGTTTTGTTCATCGGATTCCATGAATCTTCAAGATGATTTTTTATAATTGACTGATAGAAATTTTCTTTGTATTCAAGAGTATCAAGCTGTTTTTTTAAGTCTTCCATCTGGCTTAGAACTCTTTGTTTTGTCGTTTTAATTATTTCGTAACGTTCTTTTACTGTTGAGTCACCTGCAATACATAATTCAATATACTTTTTTATGGCTTTGTTTTCAGTACCTGCGGAGCGTAAGCATTTTACAATTTTGACCCATTCAAGATCATTATCTGAAAATTGGCGGATATTGTTTTTGTCTCTTGTAACAAACGGGAAAAACCCTGATTTTGCCCAGAATCTCAGCGTATGTTCCGATACATCCATTTTATTCGCAACTTCTTTTATTGTGTACATTCGTACCTCCGAAATTATTTTAACATAAAAATAACAACTTCTTTACATTACTATTAAATTGTGTAATTATATTGGTGTCAACAAACTTCTAAAGGGGAGGGTATATGATACTTGTAACAGGCGGGGCAGGATACATCGGCAGTCATACTGTCATTAATTTTTTAAACAATGGTATTAAGGATATATTGATATTTGACAGTCTTGAGACAGGACATATTGAAACAGTAAATGAACTACAAAAAATATCCGCGTCGGTTAAATTTGTTCAGGGTGATTTAAAGAATGTAAGCGATATAGATTCTGTGTTTGCAAATAATAAGATTGACGCGGTTATTCATTTTGCAGCATATTCGCTTGTTGGGGAAAGTGTTACCAATCCTCAAAAGTATTACAACAACAATCTCGGCGGTACGCTTAATCTACTTAATACAATGCTTGCCTACGATTGTAAGAAAATAGTATTCTCTTCAACTTGTGCAACTTATGGAGAGCCTGAGTATACTCCGATAGACGAAGAACACCCGCAAGCGCCTATTAATCCTTATGGTGCATCAAAACTTATGATTGAAAGAATTATGCGCGATTATGATACGGCGTATGGACTTAAATCTATAAGATTAAGATATTTTAATGTCGCAGGAGCCGACCACGATACAAGAATTGGCGAATGGCATGATCCGGAAACACACGTTATCCCCACTATTTTGAAATCCGCACTTAAAGAAGACGGCGCATCTTTCAAAATTTTTGGCGGCGATTATGAAACTATTGACGGCACCTGTATCAGGGATTATGTAAATGTTGAGGATCTGGCTGAGGCTCATTTCCTTGCATATTCATATTTAAAGGATAAAAATCAATCCGATGTGTTTAACGTGGGAACGGAACACGGAGACAGCGTTAAGAAAGTGTTTGAGGTTTGCGAAAAAGTTATAGGTAAAGAGATTCCTGTAGAAATGGTTTCACGCAGACCCGGTGATCCTGCAAAGCTTTATGCAAATGCTGATAAAATTAAAAATACACTTGGCTGGGCACCAAAACGTACATTGCAGGAAAGTATAGCATCCGCGTACGCATGGGAAAAGAAGCTGAACGCAATGCTTGATGTGACATTAATTAGTTAGTGTTAATTAGAGGAGTTAATGAAAAGAATACTGGTAACGGGCGGAGCCGGATTTATCGGAAGCCATTTGTGTAAAAGATTGCTTGATGAAGGAAACGATGTTATCTGTTTGGATAACTTTTTTACGGGGTCAAAAGATAACATAAGAGAACTGCTGAAAAATGACCATTTTGAACTTGTGAGACACGACATAACAAAAGAGTATTTTGCGGAAGTGGATCAGGTCTATAATCTTGCGTGCCCTGCAAGTCCGCCGCACTACCAGTATAATCCCATTAAAACGATAAAAACCTCCGTGCTCGGTATGATAAATATGCTTGGACTTGCAAAAAGATGTAAGGCTGTGATTTTACAGGCATCTACCAGCGAGGTTTACGGTGATCCGGCAGTACATCCGCAGGTTGAGTCTTACTGGGGAAATGTTAACCCTATCGGTATCAGGAGCTGTTATGATGAAGGAAAACGCTGCGCTGAAACCCTTATGATGGATTATCACCGCCAGAATGGTGTAAATACAAGAATTGTACGTATATTTAATACGTACGGTCCTAATATGGACATGAATGACGGGCGTGTTGTTTCTAATTTCATTGTTCAGGCACTAAAGGGTGAAGATATTACGATTTACGGTGACGGAACGCAGACACGCTCGTTCTGCTATGTATCAGACCTTGTAGAAGGGATGATACGTATGATGAACAATTCTCAAAACGCAATAGGACCTGTTAATCTTGGTAATCCGTCCGAGTTTACCATCGGGGATTTTGCAAAACTCGTTATTAAAATGACAAATTCTAATTCAAAACTGGTGTATCAACCATTGCCCAAAGATGATCCCTGCCGCAGACGCCCTGACATAGGAGAGGCAAAAAAACTTCTCGACTGGGAGCCGGCGGTTAGCGTTGAAGAGGGCTTAGCAAAAACAATCGAATATTTTGAACGTAAAATTAAGGAGTGCGGATAATGAAAGTTTGTGTGATAGGTACCGGTTATGTGGGCTTGGTTGCAGGTACCTGCCTTGCGGAAATGGGTAACGATGTAATTTGTGTTGATAATAACAAAGAAAAATTACAACAGTTGAAACGTGGAGTTGTTCCTATTTATGAGCCGGGACTGGAGGAACTTATCAAAGTAAATGTTGCGGAAAAGAGACTTAGTTTTACGGACGATTTGCCTTCTGCCGTTCAAAAATCTTTAATCTGTTTTATAGCGGTCGGTACCCCGCAGGGCGAGGACGGCTCGGCGGATTTAAAGTACGTTTATCAGGTTGCACGGGAAATCGGAAAATCTTTAAACGGGTATAAGGTTATTGTTGATAAATCTACAGTTCCGGTAGGGACTGCGGAGGCTGTGACACAGATTATTAAATCTCAGACAAAAGAAGAGTTTGATGTTGTTTCAAATCCCGAGTTTTTAAAACAGGGTGCGGCGGTTGATGACTTCTTAAAGCCGGATAGAGTGATAATCGGTTCTGATTCACAGCGTGCAACGGATATTATGCAAGAGCTGTATTCTCCGTTTTTACGTACTGGAAATCCTGTAATAATAATGGATGTAAAATCTGCGGAGATGACAAAGTATGCGGCAAACGCGTTTCTTGCGGTAAAAATATCTTATGCAAACGAGATTGCAAATATTTGCGAAAAAGTCGGCGCTGACGCTGAAATGGTGAGAATCGGCATGTGCTCGGACAGACGTATCGGCTCGCAATTCTTGTTTCCCGGGCTAGGGTACGGCGGAAGCTGTTTCCCTAAGGATGTTAAAGCCCTGTTAAAAACGGCAAAGGATAACGGCTGCGGGTATGAATTGATTGAGGCAGCGGATAATGTAAATAAAAAACAGCGGATGCATTTTCTGGATAAAGTTCACAACCATTGCGGCGAAGACCTGACAGGGCAGACTATAGCGGTCTGGGGGCTTGCTTTTAAACCTAAAACTAACGATATGAGAGAAGCACCCGCGATTACTATTATTAATGACTTAATAAACAGGGGGGCAAAGGTTCAGGCTTATGACCCGAAGGCTTTTGACAATGCCCGATTGATTTTCGGCGAAAAAATTATTTATTCTGAAAACGCTTACGCAGCGTTAAAGGGGGCTGATGCTCTGCTGTTGTTGACTGAATGGAACGAATTTAGGCGTCCGGATTTTGATAAAATCAAATCCCTGATGCGCTATCCGGTGATTTTTGACGGCAGAAACCAGTATAACGGTGCAAGACTTATACAAAAAGGTTTTTGTTACTATCAGGTAGGAAAAGTTTACTAAAGGAGTTTTGATGCCGTTTGAATTTGTAAACCTTGAACCGGACGGGATTATCCTTATTAAACCTGCGATATATAAAGATACCCGCGGTGTATTTAGCGAGGTTTATAAGACCTCGGAGTTTAAAAAAGCGGGAATTGATGCGGATTTTGTGCAGGATAATTATTCTGTTTCGGAAAAAGGTGTGCTGCGCGGGATTCATTATCAGAGAGAACCTTATTCTCAGGCAAAACTGGTAAGGTGCCTTGAAGGGCGGATTTATGATGTTGCGGTTGATTTAAGACCGGATTCAAAAACATTCAAACGGTATGTGAGAGTTGAACTCTCGGGTGATAACGGGCATTCGTTGTATATACCGCGCGGGTTCGGACACGGGTTTGCGGTTTTGTCAGACAGGGCTGTTGTTATGTATAAAACCGATTCGGAGTACAACCCGAAGGCTGATTGCGGAATTTTCTGGAAAGATAAGAGTTTGAATATTGACTGGGGAATTGATTTTGAGCCTGTTTTGTCGGATAAAGACTTAAATCTGCCGGAACTTGGTCAGGGTATGAAGGGGTAAAATTAAAAGAAAGGATGTAGTATGAAATTACTGGTAACAGGCGGTGCAGGGTTTATTGGCAGCTGCTTTATAAAATACATTCTTAATAATCATCAGGATTGGAGTATTGTTAATCTTGACGCGCTTGAGTACGCGGGTAATCCTGATAATCTGCGTGAGGTGGAGAATAACTCCAACTACAAATTTGTACATGGTAATATTTGCAACCGTGTACTTGTCAGTGACATTATGCATGAATGCGACTGTGTAGTTAACTTTGCGGCACAAACACATGTTGACAGGAGCATAGTTTCGCCGGATGCGTTTGTAGAAACAAATATTAAAGGTACTTTTAACCTCCTTGATGCGGCTTTAAAATCCGGCGGAAAAAGATTTGTGCAGATTTCAACGGATGAAGTATACGGAAGTATTGAGGAAGGATATTTTACCGAAAACTCGCAGGTTTCCCCTAACAGTCCTTATTCGGCAAGCAAGGCGTCTGCTGATTTACTTGCACTTTCTTATTACAGTACTTACGGATTGTCTGTAAGTGTTACACGGTGTTCTAACAATTACGGACCTAACCAGTATCCTGAAAAACTTATTCCGTTTTTTATTACAAGACTGCTGAACGACAAAACAATTCCGCTGTACGGTGACGGGCTGAATGTTCGTGATTGGCTTTATGTGTATGACCATTGTTCTGCAATAGAAAAAGTTATTTTATCGGGCAGGGCAGGTGAAGTTTACAATATCGGCGGACACTGCGAAAAAACTAATATTGAGATTGCAAAAATTATACTTAATTATTTCGGATATGATGAGTCAAGAATAGAGTACGTAGAGGACAGATTGGGACATGACAGAAGGTATGCGATTGATAATACAAAAATATGTTCCGAATTGGGCTGGGCACCGTCGATGAAGTTTGAGGACGGAATAAAAAGTACAATTGACTGGTATGTGAATAATAAAGACTGGATAATAAACGCCGGTAAGCGTGCATTGATGCTTGCCGTATGACAATAGAATATTTCTTCGGGCAAGCAGCGTCGGCGGCTAAAGTAATTAATCAGTCTTTGTCGGGCTGAAAGCCCAACCTGCTCTGCCAACGGTTTCCGTAGAGGGGCGGACCGAAAACTTCCCTCTCCTACGGGGACACCCCGCATAATCCAAGACAGGGGCAGGGGCTGAGGGGATATTCTAAAAAACGTAATAAACAAAATGTAAACGACAAATAAATATTAAACGGAGGTATAACAAAGTGAAAGGAATAATACTTGCAGGCGGTGCGGGGACGAGACTTTATCCGAGTACGCTTGCCGTGTCAAAACAGCTTTTGCCGGTCTATGATAAACCGATGATTTATTATCCGCTTTCAGTTTTGATGCTTGCAGGTATCAGGGATATTTTAGTTATTACTTCTCCTCAGAGTGATGAAGGTATAAGGCGTTTGTTAGGGGATGGAGACGCTTACGGGCTGAATCTTGAATATATTGTTCAGCCTTCTCCTGACGGGATTGCACAGGCATTTATACTGGGCAGGGAGTTTATATGCAGTGACAGTGTTGCGCTTATTCTTGGCGACAATATTTTTTACGGCGGCGGTTTTTCGGGTATGTTAAAAGATGCTTCAAAGTTGGCACATCAGGGATATGCTTCGATTTTTGCGTATAAAGTAAAGGATCCTGAACGGTTCGGGGTTGTGGAATTTGACGATAGTATGCGTGCGGTTTCTATTGAGGAGAAACCTGCAAATCCGCGTTCTGAATACGCAGTGACGGGTCTGTATTTTTATCCGCGCGGTGTGAGTGATATGGCTGCCATGCTGAAACCTTCCGCCCGCGGTGAATTGGAAATAACGGATTTAAACAAATTATATCTGAATGACGGGCGGCTGAATGTGGTGGTATGTCCGCGAGGGTTTGCATGGCTGGATACGGGGCTGCACAGTTCATTGTTAAAGGCCGGGCAGTATATTCAGACTATTGAAGAAAATCAGGGTGTGAAAATTGCGTGTCTTGAAGAAATTGCATGGCGTATGGGATATATTACCCGTGATAAGATGCTTGAAAGCGTTAAAAATATGGGTTCAAGCGAATATTATGAGTATGTAAAAAGTTTATAATCCGAATTCTTCCAGTTTAGTCAATATTTCATTTTCAGGGGTTAAAAGATCGATTCTTTGATGGATAAAATTATCAGCAACTGATGGTGGAATTTCTCTGGTTATAACAGAACCGTTTCTTGCAAGAACTTGTTTTATATAGGAACCGTTTGATAATTGTTCAATATACTCTCCATAAATTGTAGGATTAAGTGTGTTGCTTGAAAATACCATTTCTCCGGTTTCCGGGTCGCCGTATGCTTCAAATTTTATGCCGGAATTTTCAGTGGCAACGGTTGAATAAATTGTCTTGCCTTCCATATATTTAAAACGTTCAGTTCTTTTATTAATATTGTTTCTGGCAAATTTTAGTATTGTTTTTTTCCCATCTTCACTGGTTATAATAGTTTTTGATTGTTTTTCGCCGTCATTTATATATTTTTTTATAATGGTACGGTTATCTTCGTACTTGATATTCGTTTTAATATCATTTTTAATTCCGTTTGGCGAGGTTGTTTGCTTGAGGACTCTTATAATTTGCCCTTTTTTATTATAGGCAAATCGGGTTTCTTCCAGATAAAAATTGGGAGTTTTGCCCGACATAATTTTTATACTTTCGATTAATTTTTTAGAACGGTCGATGGCAATTTCCATAAAACTTTTTACAATGCCTGCTGCAGGAATTTGCGGCGGTATTCCTGCGGGGATAATGTTATATACAGCTTGAAATCCGTTCGCGGAGGTTTGGGTGCACTCTCTCATTATTTTATCTGTGACAGATTTCATATTGAGCGTATAATTTCTATGTAAAAGTTCTAATATAGAGGCATGCTTTCCGCAAAAATTCTGATGTTTGGTTTGTATCTTTTGATTAAAAATTGGATGTATTTGCATAATTATCTCCGTTTTTTATTAATGATAAGTTGGTAAATAAAAAAAATTGTTAAAATGTTAAGAAAATTCCAAAATTGTTACAATTTGAAAACGGTTGCGGCAGATAATTTATGCAAAAAAGAATAGGAAACATGTACTATAAAGATACGAAAATTTTAATAAAACTGGACAAAGTTTTTTATTTTATAGTAAAATTTTAATCAGGAATTAAAGTGGAATTAGTGGAGAATTTTGTATGGAAAAAAATAATAAGATGAAGCGGGTTGTTGCATCCTTATTGATGTTGTCTTTTTGCTCGCTTCCGGGAGCAGCCGCGGACAAACACATTACTGTTCCTTCTGCTACGGGCGGTGGAACAATATCTTTCAGGGTTACTGTTGACGGAGCGTCCGGTGTAGAGTATGACGGTGCAGGTGCGGTTGTTGATAATTCGGCAGGCGGTATTGTAAGTTTATCAAATACATTTGAGGGGAATATTTCCAATGCTGTTTCAGGCGGCGGCGGTGTTGTTTATTCTTCTGGCGGAAGTGTTACTGTTGCGGCTGCTGCACAATTTATTGAAAATAAAATTACCGGTACGTATTCAGCTGGCGGTGCAATCTCTGCTAATAATGGTACTGATATAACTATTGGTGATGGTGTCGTATTTAGCGGTAACGGCAGTACCGGAACGAATTTATTTACTTATGGCGGTGCAATTTATACCGATGCGGCAGCCCAAACACAAAACGATTTATCTGTAGGAAGTAGTGTTAGATTTGAGAGTAATACGGCATCTTCTGCCGGCGCGGTATATGTGGCTGATATGGATGCGACCTTTGGCAAAGTAGTATTCCAGGGAAACAAAGCTGAATCTGGTGCGGGCGGTGCTGTTATGGCAGGTAGCGCCTATACTGGAACAAGCCCTGAAATAACTTTTGGTGCCGGAACACAGTTTATAAATAATAGTGCAGCGACTGACGGCGGTGCTGTTCATTCGACAGCAAGTGACGGTACTCCGCTTGCTATGAACTTTGGAGAAAAGACCATATTCACCGGTAACCACGCAGATAACAGCGGTGGTGCGATTTTTAATACCGGCGGCGATATAGTTGTCGGAGCAGGTTCATCGTTTGGGCAGGGTACAATTAATGCGGACGGTACATATTCAGTAGATGAAAATTTAGGTAATACCGCAGGCAATCAGGGCGGTGCTATAGCTAATCATTATACAAACGGAACGGTAACAGTTGGGGACGGCGTAACATTTGCCGGAAACTCTGCAACCGTTGGCGGTGCTATTTCTACCGTTGATCAAGCGGGCGGTAAGACTAAAACAGAGATAGGTAATAACGTTAGCTTTATAGGCAATACCGCTGAAAATCAGGCAGGTGCAATTCATAACCAGCGTTCTAAAACTACAATAGGTGATGAAGCAAAATTTTATGGTAATACGGCAAAAACACACGGTGGCGGCGCTATTTACAATGACTCGAGCACAGGAAATGCAACAGTTACTGTTGGCGATGGCGCACAATTTGTAAATAATACTGCAGGCAAGAGCGGCGGTGCAATTTATAACTACAATGCTACTGCAAGCGATAATACTACAGTTACTGTCGACGCAGACGCTTTATTTGAAGGTAACAAGGCTGTAAACGGCGGGGCTGTTGCTAACTTTGCCGGTGCTGCAAGTGTTGGCAGCGGTGCTGAGTTTACAAATAACACTGCGCAATACGGCGGTGCTATTTATAACTCTGCGTACGGTAAAACTGATAAAAACAGCTTAACAATTAGCGGAGATACAACTTTTAGCGGCAATACAGCAACTGCTGAAAACGGTGGCGGTGCTATTTATACAGAAGGTAACACAACACTTGATACAAACGCAGGGAATATAGAATTTACGGGTAACACTGCAAACGGTGCTGCTAACGATATTTATCTTAATTCTACGTCAAACGGCAAAGGTGCTATTACTTTAACAGGTAATAAGGAAGTCTCTATCGGAAGCGGTATTGCAGGTGTTGCTGATACTACAATTACTAACAGCGGCGCAACTCTCGCTCTTGAAATGGGGTCTGTTAACAGCGGGTATGAAGGAACCTATAAACAAACAAGCGGTACCACAGAGGTTAATACTGAATTCTTCGGTGGTACAAGCAGTAT
The DNA here is from genome assembly GCA_944323635.1 of Candidatus Gastranaerophilales bacterium. Taxonomy (GTDB): domain Bacteria; phylum Cyanobacteriota; class Vampirovibrionia; order Gastranaerophilales; family Gastranaerophilaceae; genus CALUTH01. Next base: position 7,085 of record CALUTH010000031.1, on the reverse strand, counting down.
TGAAGGCGGAAATTTAAAACTCAATGACGGCGCTGAAATTGTTGCAGACAGTACGGTTACAACAGGAAACGGTGCAACTACGACAATTGCTGATAATGCAAATGTAACAATTAACGGTACTTTTACAGATAACGGAACAAGCAGCATTGCAAGTACTGCTAATGTCGTTGTAAACGGGAGTTATACATCAGACTCCCTTACAAATAAAGGCTCTTTATCTGCTGTAGGTACAGAAACGGCTAAGGCTACTATTGGATTGGGGAACGGTTACTCTCAGTCAGAAACAGGTTCTCTGACAATAGGTGATAATGCAACATTAGATTTGGCTGATGGTAGTAGCTTGGAAATTGATGCAGGTAAAGTATCATTTACCGGCACTGGCGGACTTGCACAGGGAGATGTTCTTACGGTTACCAATGATGTTTTATTGGAATTCGTACATGGTGATACCGTTACAATGGACAGTAACGGTGTAGGTGTGGGTGCCGGGCATGTTGCGGTATCCAGCAACAGTAGTTTTGATATGGATCATACGTATGTCAGTGTCACCGGTGGTACTTTAACCCAGAATGTTACAGTGACAGATGCTGATATTTCTGCCGAAACTGAGGGGGCAGATTTAACGATTGGTAACGGCACTGATAATACAACACTTACTTTGAGTAATAATGCTACAACTGATAAGGGGCTTATTGTAAGCGATAACTCTACTCTGAAACTTGCACCGACAGCAGGCGGAACATTGACTATTAAAGATACAAATCCTATTTCCGGTTCAGGTTCTGTTCTGGTTGATGAGATTGTTAAAACAGTTATTAATGATGACGGTACAACTTCAACAAATAATTTAGGTGTGGGTACAGTTATTATTCAATCAGATAACAGCAGCTTTAATGGTACTTATACTCAAGAAATGGGTACTGTTATTGCAGAATCAGGTTCGGTATTCTTTAATGGTGACAATACCGTAAACGGCGGGTCATTGACTATTCAGGATGGTGCAACACTCGGCGGTACTTCCAACACCATTGCTGGCGGTTCACTTGATCTCGCGGACGGCGCAATCCTTGATACTGGTGTGAGCGCTGTTACAAATACAGGTGAAGGTACTTACGGTACGGTTAATATTTATAACGCTGTAGAAGGTGATGCGGGCACAGGTGAATTTGAAGGAAAAACGGTTCTTGACTCTACTGCAATTACAAACGGTGCACTGACGTATTTGAATGAAAAGGGTTCTACTCAAAGTATTACGGTTACCGGCGGCGGTTTAGGTCTGTTTAATAATACAATTATTACCGGCGAAGTTGCTGATAATTCTATATCGCTGGTTCAAGGTACCGGAGTAAGCCACTTAACAGTCGGCGATGGTTCGGGAGTTGACGCTGATACAATTAATCTCGGTGATGAAACCTCTTTAACGTATAAAGATAATGCTTATATCAAACAGGATTCAACTGTAAACCTTGACGGCAGTGCAGAATTGAATTTTGCTAATGAAACAACAAATATTAGTTATAACCCGACAATCGTTTCCGATTCAATTGATTCATCAATCAATAAATCAGGTGCGGGGTCAACATCAATAGAATCTTCGCTTGAAAACTATCACGGTTCTGTTAATGTTGCAGGCGGTGCGCTTGATTTGGCAGGCGATGACCAGAGTGCAGTACTTGATTTGAGCGGTATAAGTGTTGACGGCGGTTCGCTTACAACAGATGCTCACATCCTTGTTACAAGTACTGATGAACACGACGAGTATGGTAAAGTCGTTGTTACAAACGGCGGTACTTTGAATGTTAACAATTCGCTTGAGGCTGATAAGCTGGTTGAAGTTACTGATTCAACACTCAATGTATTAGGCAGTTTAGCAAGCGGTAACAATCCTGACTCACAGACTGCAATGAACTTTAATAATGCGGTTGTTAATGTTGGTGAAGATATTGCGACAGATAACATAGGTATTCACAAAGGTTCTGTTGTAAATGTCAGCGGCGTACTTGAGTCTAAAGACTTTACTGCCGATGGCGCAGGAACAACGGTTAATGTCGGTGAATACCTCTATGCTACGGAGGACGGTATAGGGGTTGCAGATGGTGCGATTGTTACTGCAGGCGGTGATGTTGCAGCTGCTACTGATATTAGTGTAACCGGCGGATCCAGCCTTACTTCCGGCGGCAACCTTACTTCCTTAGCTGGTTCTGTCGGTGTTGATGGTTCTAATCTTAACGTTGCAGGTGATTTAGTTGCTAATAGTTCAACGAACGGAACATCGTTAGGAGTAACCGGCGGCAGTAATGTTACAGTTAGTGGTAATGTATCAACTAACCAGAATGTAGCAGTTGATAAGTCTACGCTTAATGTTCTGGGAGGATTAACAACAGAAGGCATGGTCGGCGTTGCTAACGGTTCAGACCTTGCGGTTCAGGGAGATGTTGATTTTACTAACTATTTTGTAGTTAACGGTGATTCTAAAGCAGTAGTTAACGGGAATGTAACCGGTGATACTATTTCCATAGCCGGTGAAAATTCAGAATTAACTATTAATGGTGATACAACTACTCTTAACGGTAACCTTACTTTGAGAGATGGTGTTTTAAATAACTTTACTAATATGAGTGTTGCCGGCGATATGACCATTGGTAACTCTACAGGAGTTACATCTACTCCTACAATTAATATGCAGGACGGAAGCATTGGTTCAATTGTTGTTAACGGAGCAGTAAACCATAGCTCTGATGTTAATATGGTATTTGACTATGATCCGCGCGGCGATGTGATGGATCAGATCATTGCAAGTAATTATAACGGCAGCAGTCAGATAATAGTTACAGGTATTAATTTTGTTAACTCTCCTGATAATTATACATTTACGATTGATGGCTCTCAATTAATTGCAGATGCGGCAACGGGTTCCGGTATAGCAAATCTCGGTGACAGTCAGTTTATTGCAAATACCGCACTCGGTCAATATCTCGTTACAACAACAAGCGGGGGCGGCGGTGCGATTATGGGTTCGCTCCAGAATATCAACCCGCAAATGTATAGAGGGCAGGTTGCTACGGTTGCACAATATGCTAACCAACTTGCGTTCAATAACTTGATGTTCGACCATGCGGCGATTGTTTCCGGTCAATTTGGTCCAAACAGTGATGATGAAATTGCAAACCGTTATGCTGCGGCAAATCCGCTCTTCGGACCTTATCAGTACAGCAAAAAAGACGGCGGGCTCTGGTTTAAGGCTTACGGAAACATAGAAAATATTTCTATGACAAAGGGACTCCACGTTGATAATACCGCTTATGGTGCAATCGTTGGTGCTGATCTTCCTGTCGTAGAACTTAAACAAGGATGGAAATTAATTCCGACAGCATATGTTGCATATAACGGCGGACACCAAAACTATGACTTTGTAAGTATGTACCAAAACGGCGGACAAATCGGTGCTATGGCTACCGCTTACAAAGGTAACTTCTTTACTTCATTATTGGCTTATGGCGGCGGTTATGCCAACGAAATGAATGTTCGTAATATGGGCTACGGTGCAACCGGTCTTGCTGATAATACAGGTAACTGGTTTGCCGGTGTTGCTTCTAAATCAGCATATAACTTCCATTTGCCTAAAAACTTTATTATCCAGCCGACAGCTATGGTTGCATATAACATATTTGGCAACCAGAACTATGGTTCTACATTCGGCGGCAACTTAAGTATGAATTCAGGTTTCCTTAACGGTGTTAATGTTGCACCCGGTGTGAATGTTATCTGGAATAAAAAGACCTTCAGTATCTACGGTACAGCGCAAATGGTATTTAATATCATGGGCGGCGTAGACGGACAAGCAGGGCAGGTTACTCTTGATGACGTAAGAATGAAACACCCGTATTTTGAATATGGTTTGGGTGTTGTTAAGAGCTTCAAAGAAAGACTAGCCGGTTATTTCCAATTTACTATCAGAAACGGCGGCAGAACCGGTATCGGGTTCATGGGCGGTGTTCAATACAAACTCGGGAAATAACAAAATCAGTAAAAGAAAACGACCTCCTTTTATAAGGAGGTCGTTTATTGTGTATTATGCCCCTGCAGGAGGGGGTATATTAGTCTCTGTTTGCTTGTATTTTTCTCCTCTCAGTTGCCCTCGTATTACGTGAAATGCACAGCCCCCGATAAATTTGCAGGTGCCAAAATTATCGTTTAACTGCCTGTTTTGCTATTATCGGATGAAAAGAAGGAACCATTTTATCAAAAGTACAAATATACTTGAACCCTATATCTTTTAAAATTTGTTCTGTTTCTTTTATTTTGTAAGCAACATGCTCAGGATGGTGAGAATCCGCGCCGATTGTTATTATTTCTCCGCCAAGTTCTTTATATAGTTTTATTATATCGGTTGAAGGGGTTAGGTCTCCGATGTTGTATCTGTAACAGGAGGTATTAACCTCTATTCCTTTTCCGTTTGCAATAACTTTTTTCAGGATTGTTTCAATTTTATCCTTTACCTTTTCGAACGGATAAGCGCCGTTCCGGTCGTATCTTCTTATAACGTCCATGTGTCCGAGTACACTGTAGTCATTATAGTTTGAAACAATTTTATCCAGTTCGTCATAATATTCTTCAATATACTGTTTCTGCGTTTTACCGCTCTGGAATGACTGTGACCAGAATTCAAGATTCTTAATTTGATGAAGTGAAAGAAGTATAAAATCAAAATTATATGTTTGAAAAATCTTTTCATACTGCGGGATGGTGTGTGACTGCATCCCGAACTCCATGCCGAATTTTAGTTTTATTTTATGTCCGTACAATTTTTGCATACGGTTAAATTCTGCAAGGTAAGCTTTACAATCGCAGTCATGCATACTGTATACGCCAATATCAATATGTTCGGTAAAACATATTTCTTCAAGCCCCTCTTTTATTGCCTGTTTAACACAGGTTTCCATCGGCATTGAACAATCATCACTAAAATATGTATGAGCATGATAATTTGCGTACACTGTCTATCTTTCAAGCCTCCGCCAAAATTATACCATAAATAAAAAACGCTCCGGAGAATTTCTCCGGAGCGTTTAATATGAATATATCACTTATTTTAAAATTATAGTTAAATTTTGTATAACTCTGTATAAGTTTTTTAAGAAGGTATCTTCAGATGTGAATTTGCCTCGATTTAAATAATTGAGCCCATCTTTATTTTCAAGCATTCTTACGTTACTGCGTTCGGCATTTAGTATAAGGCTTGTATCAGCGTTAATTGATTCGCCAAATGTAATATGATTTTTGGTAACATCTACATTAATAAGTTTCCCGCTAGAGGTAGGAGTATCGCTGATATTAATCTTGATATTTTTAGCTTTAGCATAATTTGCCAGCATCTCCTGTGCCGTAAAAATTTGTTTGTATGCATCATCATTCTTGCCCTGTTCAATTTTTACGTACTTGTTTATTTCTGCCTGATGTTTTTCAATGCGCATATTTTTGATTTTTGAACCGATTGCATGAATAGGCTGTTTTATATTTTTTATATTCATTGCAGATTCTCCTGATAGTTGTTACAATTATTTTAAATCTTGTAAAAATAATATTTGCTATTATTCGTAAATAATCTTTACAAAACTTCATTTTCTGCGCTTAACCATAAAAATTCATAAGGTTGTAATGGTATGTACAGTTTCCTGTTTGTTATGCTTATATCAGCCCTGTATCTCCGGTTATTCATAAGGTTTTTGAATAATATTGATTTACTGCCCTGTTTGAGAACTGTATTAACAGGAATATCAATTTCAGCAAGAAGTTTTTTGTTGGAAAGATTGTTAACAATAAGTACTTTGTTATTTTTGTCGGCTCTTATATATGCAAAAGCCTCTTTATTTTTTGATTTGAGAAGTATAAAATTCCCTCTGCTTATAGCAGGAAATTGTTTTCTAATGGCTATTAATGCTTTTACATTGTTGTAAATTTCACTGTTATTTTTATACCAGTTTTTAAGCGAGCCGTAGAAAAGTTTTTGAGGAATAATTCCCCTGTGAATATCCCGGCTGTCAAAGTAGCTTAATAGTCTTATTTTATTTTTCTTTTGAATATACTCACGCTGGCGGGCAAATTCTTGAGCAAATTCCATATCGTTTTTAGCTCCGACTTCGTCACCGTAATAAATTACCGGTGTTCCGGGCAGTGATAATAATAAAGAAAATGCCATAGAAATTCTGTCAGGATTATAATCCAAAAAGTCTGCAATCCTACCGCTTACGCCAAGCCCTTCACGGAAGCCGGCCCCTTTTCTTACCAGTGAATTATAGATAATTTCACGGGTTTCGGGGGAAATCATTTCAAGTGTAAGTTCATCATGTAATCTTAAGAATATAGCCCATGTACAGGATGGCGGTATTTGCGGAGTATTTTTATTTGCTTCCGCAAAATGTTTGCTATCCTCCGTTACAAGTGTTGCCCATAACGCAGGCATATACGGGAAGTGGTATGCCATCTGAAATTCGTCAGTACGTTTAAAATCAATTTCGGTATCGTTTACAAATGCTGAAGTTTTACGTTCCGTACCGAAATACGGTAAAATATCTTTCGGGGTCTGGCACGCTTCTGCAATCATTACAGAGCTCGGTGCTGTTATTTGCATATAAATACTTAAAATCTTTAAAATCTGGTGGGTAAGCGGGTTGTTTTCTGCGTCTGTTCCATCTTCTTTAATAAAGTACGGAACAGCGTCCATTCTGAAAATATCTACACCGCGGTTTGCCCAGTTGCTCAATGTTTCAAGGCAATAGTATAAAACATTTGGGTTCATCCAGTTTATATCAAGCTGGAACGGGTAAAATGTATGATAGAAATAATAATCTTTACCCTGAATTTTTACTTTTCTGTAGTGGTTTTCCGTAATTTCAGGGAAAATCAACCGGCGTTTTGAAATTTTACCATTACTTTCGGTGTATTCTACAATAATACCTTTTTTCTCATCGTTGTACTTGCGGTATTTAGGCATTTCTTCTTTTACCACAAAGTAATTGATTTTATCAAGGAGTGGACGCTGCCTTGCGCGATGGTCTTCGGCTCCTGCGTCTATCTTCTGTTCT
>CALUTH010000030.1 GCA_944323635.1 Candidatus Gastranaerophilales bacterium | reverse complement strand
TGCACGATGTTTCCGCAACCAACAGGACTTTCTACATAGAGCCGCAGTCGCTCGTTCCGATTAATAACAAAATCAGAGAACTTAAAACAAGAATTTACGCGGAAATCGTAAGGATATTAACGGAACTAAGCAGAGAAGTCCGCAGGGATTTACCGAAACTTCTGGAGAGCGAACAAATCCTTGCACAAATCGATTTTCACTTTGCAAAAGCAAGGTACGCGGTAAAAACAAAATCCGTTCAGCCGGAATTATCATCGGAAAAACTCGTAAGCATAAACAAAATGCGCCACCCACTTTTAATAGGTGCGGTTGCAAACATTGTAGAAAACGATTTTGAAATAGGTGACGGGTATAAATCAATTATTATAACAGGCTCAAATACAGGCGGTAAAACCGTTGCACTAAAAACCGTCGGACTGTTTCTTTTGATGACAAAATCAGGGATGTTTCTTCCCTGTCTCGGTGCAAAAATTTATCCGTTTAAGAAAGTTTTTGCGGATATAGGCGACGAACAAAATATCCTGCAAAACCTCTCTACATTCTCTTCACACATGAGCGTTTTGATAGATATTTTAAACAATGCGGATGAAGAAAGTTTTATATTGATTGATGAAATCTGCGCGGGAACAGACCCGCAGGAGGGCGCAATTTTAGCGGAAGTAATATTAAGAGAATTTGCCGCTAAGAATGCTTTTTCAGTAACAACAACCCACTACGGCGAACTTAAAGCGCTTGAATATTATAATGACTACTTTAAAAACGCGTGCGTTGAGTTTGATACAAAAACTCTGTCCCCGACTTACCGGTTAATCATCGGAATTCCGGGGTTAAGCAACGCCATATCAATTTCCGCAGGGTTAGGCTTAAAGCCTGAACTCGTAGAACAGGCAAAATCACTACTCATACAGCAGAGAGACAATTCCGCACTCGTTGTTGAAAAATTGCAGGACACAAAGCAGCAGCTTGATGAAAATCTTAAAACCGCGCAAGAATTGAGAGATGAGGCGGATGAACTTAAAAAATCTTATGAAAAACAACTGAACGAACACAAAAAAGAGAAGAAAAAAGTTTTAAAAGGTATACGTTCCCAATTCAGTGCTGAAATCGAGGACGCGAAATCCGAAATTAAACAGATTTTAAAAGAAATGCGGGAAGAAAAATCCGAGAAAATCGCAAGACGTTCACTTGCAAGGCTTACAAAACTCGAGCAGCAAAACAGAGCAAACGTTAATGCGCTCACGGATAAAGATAAATACAATGAAATAGACTGGGATAACGTAAAAGCCGGCGATACGGTTATGATTAAAGACCTTAATCAAGGGGTAACGATACTGCAAACTCCGGATAAAAACGGTAATGTATATGTAAAAATGGGGCTTATTAATACAAGAGTCAAAAAAGACCGGCTTGCAGTTTATGATAAAACTCTTTCAACCAAAACAATTCTGCCCACCCAGTATACACAGAATTTTGAACTAAAAAAATACGAAATTTCCAGCACATTGGATTTGCGCGGACACAGAGTAGAAGAAGCCCTTGATGAACTTGAAGGCTTCCTTGATGAGGCAAGTCTTGCAAACCTTACCCCTGTTTACGTTATCCACGGACACGGCACAGGTGCGTTAAAAAGTGCGGTAAGAGATTTTCTCACAACATCCCCTTATGTTGCAAAATTCCGTCCCGGAGAAGGTGCAGAAGGCGGCGACGGCGTAAGCGTAATAGATTTAAAATAACGGAGAGCTATATAAATGGAATTAATAGACACACACGCACATATAGACATGCTTGAGGGCTACGCAGAGTACTATATTGAACAGGCGGCGGAAAACAATGTAAGCAAAATTATAATTCCGGGGATTGAAGCAGAAGGGTTTGCAGCAATAATAGAAATTGCCGAACGCTATAAAAACATTTTTTTTGAACTAGGGCTGTTTCCGACAGAAACCCTAAAATGGACGGATGAATACCCAGAAATGATAACGGAGCTTTCAAAACATCCTAAATGTGTCGGAATAGGAGAAATCGGACTTGATTACCACTGGGATACGAGTTTTGTTGATAAACAAAAAGAAATTTTTATAAAACAAATAGAACTTGCAAATACACTTAGGCTGCCGATAACGGTACACGACAGAGACGCGCACGAAGATGTCCTTGAAATAATCGACAAATACAATAACGGGTCAGAAATAGTTTTTCATTGTTTTTCCGGCGATACGGAATTTATGAAAAGAATAACAGAAAGAGGGTACTACCTTGCAATAGGCGGCGTTGTGACGTTCAAAAAAGCAGATATTTTAAAAGAAGTGGCAAAAGAAGTTCCGCTTGATAAACTTCTCCTTGAAACAGACGCGCCCTATCTTGCGCCTGTGCCGTTCAGAGGGAAGGAAAATCAGCCTGCATACATTAAATACACGGCAGAAGAAATCGCCAAAATAAGGAATATTTCAGTAGAAGAAATTGCAGAAATGACTACCAAAAATGCGGAAAAGGTATTCAAAATATGAAAAAAGAACGATTAGACAAAGTTTTAACCGATTTAGGGTATTTTGAGACCAAGAGCAAGGCATCTGCGGCAATACTTGCAGGGGCAGTAAAAGTTAATGATGAAACAATCACAAAGGCAGGGTACCAGATAGATTTAACAAAGGAATACAATTACACGGTTAAGAGTATGCCCTATGTTTCAAGGGGCGGGTTTAAACTTCAAAAGGCGCTTGATACTTTTAGTTTTTCGCCCGCAGACAGAATTTGTCTTGATGCGGGCGCGTCAACCGGAGGATTTACTGACTGCCTGCTCCAGCGTGGGGCAAAATTTGTTTACGCGGTAGATGTCGGCTACGGGCAGATTGACTGGAAATTAAGAAACGATACGAGGGTAAAAGTTGTTGAAAAAACTAATTTAAAAATCTGCGGCAGGGAGGAAATATATTCCGCGGACAATGTTCTTCCCGATTTATGCGTATCGGACTTGTCTTTTATTTCACTTACAAAAGTACTGCCAAATATAAAAACACTGCTTTCTGATACGAAGCAGGAGTACATCTGCCTTATAAAACCGCAATTTGAGGCAGGAAAAGAACAGGTTGAAAAAGGCGGGGTTGTAAAAGACCCTAAAATACATATAGAAGTTATCAGGAATGTTTGTAACTGCGTAAAAGGATTGGATTTTAATATTTACGGGCTAACCCACTCATCCATCAAGGGACCGGCAGGCAATATAGAATACCTGATATGGTTCGGAACGGGCGGAGAAGAGGCAGAGTATAATATTGAAAACACGGTTAAAACAGCACACACTGTATTAAATTAATAATAGCCCGACTAATATATCCTTGCGGGTATATAAAAAATTACAAAAATCCTATAAACTCCTTGTATAAAAGGAGGGAATAATGAAAAAAACATTATCAGTATTAGGAATTTTATCTGTGTTAGCATTCTCTGCACAAGCATCCCACGCTTTTGAATGGAAATATTTAAACCCTGCTAACTGGGGAACATGCCCTAAGTGTGAATGTCAAAAAGACAAATGCAAATGCGAAAAGAAATGTGATCCATGCAAGAAGCAAGATTGTGAATGCACCCCTAAATGCGACGACGGCTGTCCATGTCCCGCAGCACCACCGGCGCCGTGTGATGCCTGCGACCAATTACAAAATCAGATGCAGCACAAAAATAGTATTAAATAGCCCTATTGAGCCGCTTTATATCGATATACAGCGGCTCATTTTTTATATTATGTTGTTAATTTTTATTAAAACACTTGATTTAAGGCTTGCTTAGGTTTATAATTGTAGTATAATTTATTTATCCACTTATTGAGGAGTATTTATTAAGTTATTAAGTTAAGTATTTATTTTCACAACCTAAGTAATTAAGAGGCTTTAATCTATGTATATCAACAAGTGCATTAAGTGTGGTGCTGAATTTGAGACCAAAAACCCCAAACGTGTTATCTGTCCTAAATGTTTATACGCGGACAAATCATCAGACAGTTCTGCGGAGAACGATAAACCGCTCCAAAGTTATAGCTCATACTCTGCCGGCGATGACAGACCAAGTTATGACAGACCAAGGTACAACAATCAAGGAGGCTATCAGCCGCGCCAAAGAAACGATTACAGACGCGATAACAATTATCAGCAAAAACGTTACAATGACAGAGGGCATGACAATGCACAGGGCGGATTCAGAAGACCTGATAACAGGTATCAAAACAACCGCAATAATAGATTTCAAAGTAATAACAGGTTCCAAAACAACAGAAAACAATTCAATAAACCTAAAAAGCAACAAAAGCCATTATTGCTTTCTAAGGAGCAGTTAGAAAATATTGAAGTATTATACAAAACAATGCTTCCGCTGCCAAACCCCGATGCACATGAGGTTATCGGCGCAAAACTCGGAATTGAGCCGCAAAAAGTATTTTTTGGCATCAATTTAATCAGACAAAAAATGATGCTTCCAAAACTTGCATTCCCGAAGAGAAAACTTGCTATTACACCGGATCAAATGATGGCTATAAAAAGTCTGTATGAACCGTTATTACCGCTTCCACCTATCGGATGCCACAAAATAATCGCAGCCCAGTTAAAAATGGAAGAATGGCGTGTTCACGTAGGTATCAAGCTTGTCAGAGCACAGCTTGGACTTGAAAGATGGAATGAAGACAGAGCAGATAAACCTGCAGATTGCTTAATACCTAAGCACCCGCGTCCTGAAAAGGCTAAAAAAGAACAGCCAAAAGAAGATCCGGAAGTTAAAGAAGAACAACCGGCAGCTGTAGAAGAAACAGTGCCCGCAGAAACACCGGAGCCGGTAGCTGTTGCAGCGGAAGAACCGGCGGCAAAGCCAAAGAGAGGCAGAAAACCTAAAGTAAAAGATGAAGAGTAAATATATTTCCTTCGGTAAAATTTTAAACTTCCACGGAATAAAAGGGGAAATTAAACTCGGTTACTCAAAAGGCAGGGAAAGCTGGGTTGCAAAGCTTGATAAAGTATACATAGAAACTGATGAAAAATTAGTTCCTGTTACTTTTCAATATATAAAATTTACTCAAAAGACAGCAATTGCAAAATTCAAAGAATTTAATAACATAAATGAGATTTTACCCTACAAGGGTTGCACCCTCTATATTGAAAAAGAAAAAGCTTCCGAAAACCTTGAAGAAGATGAATATCTGATTAATGACTTAATCGGAATGGAAGTCTATGTAAACGACAGGTTTTCCGGCGTAATTACGGGGGTATCAAACAACGGTGCAACAGATTTATTATCAGTAAAAACAAAATCAGGCAATATAAGCCTTGTACCCTTTGTTAAGGCCATTGTCACCGGAGTAAATATAAAAGAGCGCAAAGTTACGGTCGCTGATATGGAAGGTTTGCTTGAATGAGATTTGATGTACTTACATTATTTCCTGAAATGATAGAAGCAAACTTTGAATACAGTATAATGAAGCGTGCGGTTGATGCAGGTATTATTGAAATAAATACCGTTAACCCTAGAGATTATACACATAATAAACATAGAAAAGTCGATGACACGCCTTACGGCGGAGGCGCCGGCATGGTTTTGATGCCTCAGCCTTATGTCGACGCATATGATGCGGTTGAAAAGATTACAAACAGTTGTACCGTTATGCTTACCCCGCAGGGTGAACCCTTTAACAACAAAATCTGCGCAGAACTTGCAGGTTACGAACAGCTTATTTTATTATGCGGGCATTACGAGGGATTTGATGAACGCATCCGCGAAATTATTAAGCCAAGAGAGATTTCAATAGGAGACTTCGTACTAACAGGCGGAGAACTGCCCGCACTATGTATAATTGACAGTGTAAGCCGGCGTCTGGAAGGCACTCTGGGAAAAATTGAATCAATGGAGGATGACAGTTTTTCCGACGGGCTGTTAGAATATCCGCAATATACAAAGCCAAGAGACTTCAGGGGATACAAAGTTCCGGAAGTACTGTTAAACGGCAACCACAAAGAGATTGAAGAATTTAGGCACCAGCAAAAAATTGAAAGAACGAAACTACGCAGACCTGACTTACTGGGTTAACAGCCCTGCAACAAATCCCGACACACTAACAATAAAAATTTCAGTATAATTTGACAAAACAACAGATAGAATAGCCTCTTATATTCAAAGTAAACAATAAAAAAAAAGCGGCATCGCCGCTATGGATTTTTGAAATAAAGAGTGGAATAAATGCGAGAATGATTTATCTAGGAATCTTTTTTAAGCCATGCAAATGCATCGGTGGACGCTTATTTGGCGGCGGCTGTTTTAACGGCGGAGGCAGAGCAAGCGGAGGCGGCGGAGCGAAAAAAGAACCGCCTCCATAGTATAAATAATTACGATAATAAGGTCTGTTATATAAATAATAAGGAGAATAATAACCCGATGTATACGGATCAATAATCATAATATGCGGAGCAAATCCTGTTCCAACTGTAAAAGAATAATTTACCCCTGCAAAAACAGGTAATCCGGTCAACATTGTTAATATAAAACCGGTATTTAACAATCCTTTCTTTATCATACAACCTCATTTTGTCTCATCACATGTATAACGAAACAAAAAACAAAAAGTTCATTTTTCTAATAAAATTCTTTAAGAAGACTGTTATAAATATCAATTGTAGGATAACAAATAACGAGGTTTCTGTCAGCAAGGCTTTTTATTGTCAACTTGTATGACTCAAGGATAGCCCTATCCAATCCGTTTTCCATACCTAAAAATTTTTCTATTTGCTGTCTGTACTCTGCAGGGCGGGTACGTTTTTCTATTTTATCAGCAAGATACACTATTTTTTCCAATAGGGTCATTTCTTTTTTTCCAAGTGTATGCCATCTTATAGCAGACAAAATCTCTTTGTCTTTTATACCGTATTCATTTTCCGCAACAAGAACACCGGCTGGGGCATGAAAGGTTTTGTAATTTAAAAGTTCACACTCGTCAACAGCCCAAATATCCTTATTTTTTACAATAATATCAAGCAGTTTTTCTTTCGGCAAACATTTCGCACAGTCATGCAATAGCCCCGCAATACTTGCCTTTTCTATATCAGCTCCGTACATTTCAGCAAGTTCAACAGCTTCTTCAGCAACGCCGATTGAATGTTCGTAGCGCTCCGGTGTCAGTGTTTTTTTTAACTTTTCTAAAATTTCTTTATGATTGGTAAAGTCCATTTTCTTTTATATAACTCAATACCTTATCAGGAATAACCCCGTTACAGGGTTTTCCTTTGTAAATACGACTTCTTAATACCGTTGATGATAAATCAATAAATTCCATAGGAGCAAATTCATAATCATAATTCCATTCTGTAAAGCGCTGGAAATTTTTTTCATGAAAAGTTTTTGTCCTAGGATAAACAATAAAATGCACCTGTTTTTTAAGATCATCCGCAAACTTCCAGCCATCAATCTCTCTAAAAGCATCCGTTCCTATCAGCAGATTAATTTTACCTTCAGGCTTATAACGCTTATAAAGCTCAAGTACAGTAAAATACGTATAAGAAAAACGTTCATTCTGATATTCAATATTACTAATTTGAAATTGTGTGTTACCTTCAATTGCAAGTTTAACCATATTGTATCGGTGAGTTGCCAGTTCATCATCAATTTCTTTATGCGGCGGCTTATACGCGGGAATAAAAAGAATTGTATCAAACTTATAATACCGCAGCGCAAACTCTGCTATTGCCAAATGAACATTGTGTATAGGATTAAACGTTCCCGGATAAATACATAATCTCATTTCATGCTCTCCTTATAACTATATTATCATGGGCACGGACAAAAAAAAACCTGATTTTTGAAAATCAGGCGCTGGTTAAATAGTATTGGGGGAATTAATAATAATGTAATCTTTATCTTCTCATATATCTCAGTATGTTCAGATTGGTCTCTGCAAATATCTGCATTTCATCATATAATACTTGAGATTTGTCATTGTCGTCAGGTTCTTTTATAAAGTCTTTATAGATTGAATTAGCTTTTGCATTTATATCATAGATATTTAGTACCGCCATAGTGCTTTCGTCATCTGTCTGTCTGCTTGCGTATATATACAGAATGTAGGTTTTATTGAATTTCACAAAAGGAGTTTTTTGTTACAAAAGTTTACAATTGCCTACACACATCTCTCAAGGCAATAGTAACGTAAAGGTTCTCTACACAGTTAAACCAAGCTTGTTCATATATTCATCCGTAAAATGTAACAATTTCGTTACAAATTAGCAATTTTTATTATTGATGATTGTTTAATAGGATATAGGTTAACAAGAAAGGAAAATAAGATTATGGCAGTAGATTCTATTCAAACAGTGAAGGTTAATGCACCGCAATTCAAAGCAGCAGAAAACACAGCAGCTACACCTGCAGCACCTGCTCCCGAAACAAAGAAAGACGGTAATGCTTTGTTATACGGTTCTCTTGGAGCTCTTGGCGTATTAGCAGTAGGCGGACTCGCTTACAAAGCCCTCAAAGGCGGAAAAGTTCAGTTTGCTAAACTTAAAGAACTCGGTTACAAATTTGAAAACGGTAAAATGCTTAATAAAAAAGGGAAAGTATACTCCGGTAAAGTAGCCGGAGAAACCCCGAGCGGAAACAAAATTACTGTTGAATATAAAGACGGCCTAAAAAATAAATTAACCATAAAATACAAAGATGGTGACAATAAATCTATGACACGTACATACACACGTGATAATGACGGTAAAGTTACAGAAATAAAAACAACAACAGTTGATAAAAAAGGAAACGCCAACACAATCACAGAATCATGGGTTGAGGTTGATGATATTCCAAAAGCTTAACAAAAGTAATGTAATTTAAAATAAAAGAGACCCTTTGGGGGTCTCTTTTATTTTAAAATTTTAAAGTTATTTCTCTCAAAAAACATTTTAAAATTAATGAATTGGTCAGGTGTCAAAAATATCTTGTTTCTGATATAATTTTTAGTATGAACAATAAGAGGGGATTCTATGAATAAAAGTCAATCTACAGGAATGTACATTATCCTTGCCATTATGGTTCTGGCATTTATTTCAATGCTTTTTAACGGGCCTGCTACAAACACTCAGGAGCTTGCATACTCATCGTTCCTGCAAATGGCGGAAAAAGGAGAAATTAAAAGTGTTGACATTGACAAAGACTACCTGATTGCCATTCCTGTTAATCAGCCAAAAACAGAAGAAACAAAAAAGCCTGTTTCTCAAAGCCCTCTTTTAGCCCCGCAAAAAACGGGAGAACTGCAATATAAAGTTCTTATCCCGCAAGGGGCTGATGTTGTCCAAAAGATAGAAGAATTTAACAATATAGAAATAAAAGCTAAAAAACCAAGCGAATCAAGCCAGTGGCTCGGTGCGCTCGGCGGCTTAATATTACCTTTATTATTTATAGTATTTCTCATTATGCTTGCCAGAGGGATTCAGGCAGGCGGCACACAGGCAATGTCTTTTGGTAAAAGCAAAGCAAAAATGATGATTGACAGCAAGGTTAAAACGACTTTTAACGATGTTGCCGGTATTGATGAAGAAAAGAAAGATCTTGAAGAAATCGTTTATTTCTTAAAAAATGGTGAAAAATACTTGAAACTCGGCGCAAAAATTCCAAAAGGTGTACTTCTTGTAGGCGCACCCGGTACAGGTAAAACATTGATGGCAAAAGCGGTCGCCGGAGAAGCGGGCGTTCCGTTCTTCTCCATAAGCGGTTCAGACTTCGTTGAAATGTTTGTAGGTGTCGGTGCTAGCCGTGTAAGAGACCTGTTTGAGCAGGCAAAAAAACACCAGCCCTGTATTGTTTTTATTGACGAAATTGATGCTGTCGGTCGTCAGCGCGGTGCAGGTTTAGGCGGTGGGCATGACGAAAGAGAACAAACCCTTAACCAGCTTCTTGTTGAAATGGACGGGTTTGACGAAAATACAAATATTATAATCCTTGCAGCGACAAACAGACCGGATATTCTGGATAACGCACTCCTCCGTCCGGGACGTTTTGACAGACAGATTATGGTAAGTCTGCCGGACGTTAAAGGGCGTGAACAAATTTTAAAAGTACACGCAAAAGGTAAACCGCTGGATGATGATGTCGATTTATCAACACTTGCAAAAAGAATCCCCGGTTTTACAGGGGCGGATATTCAAAGCTTATTAAACGAATCAGCGCTCCTTGCAGCACGTAAAAATAAAGATAAGATTTCTATGGCAGAAATTGATGAATCTATTGACCGTGTAATCGCAGGTATTGAAAAGAAAAGCAAGGTAATGACGGAAGATGACAAAAAGCGGACATCTTACCACGAAGTCGGACACGCACTCCTTGCAAAGTTACTTGAACACTGCGACAAATTACACAAAGTTACTATTATCCCCAGAGGGTATGCCCTCGGTTTAACCTGGACCAAACCGGAAGATAATAAAGTCAGCGTAAGCAAAGCAAAGCTTTATGACGAAATAACAATGATATTGGGCGGCAGGGTCGCCGAAGAAATCGTTTTCGGTCCTGAAGACATAAGCACCGGCGCCTCTAACGATATTGAAAAAGTAACCGGCATTGCGCGAAAAATGGTTACACAGTGGGGTATGTCCGAAAAAATGGGTGCAATGGCTTACGGAAAATCACAGGAGCACGTATTTATGGGCAGAGATTTCGGGCAAACAAGAGATTTTTCAGACGAAATCGCCGCAGATATTGATAAAGAAATGAAACGTATCATTGATGAGCGTTATAATATTGCAAAAAATCTTTTAACGGAAAACCGTGATATGTTGGAATACATATCAGCAACACTTCTTGAAAAAGAAACTCTGGAAGAAAAAGATTTTGAAGAATTGATGGACAAAGTAAGAAATGAAAGAGGTAGTCAACAATGCTAACTAAAGAAGAATTTGTACTGGAACAATACAAGCTTTACTCTGAATTAAAGGAGCAATTTACTGCAAGAAACTTTACCACTAACAGATTTTATCTTATATCTTTTATAGTGCTTGTTTTGTTAACTATTTACACAGGTCCTATTGTATTTATGAAGTTAATCCCGGGATCGCTTTTATTCTCCGCTGTTGGCGCACTTGTTTGTGTCCTCTGGTGGATGAATATTGACACGTATAATCTTATGATAAAAATCAAATATCAGAAGGTTTTGGAAGATATGGAAAACTACCTGCCAATAAAACCTTATACCCTTGAAAGAGAAGCATTGAGCGAATACAAAAAGAAGAAAAAAGCGTTTTTATTCTCTGATATGCAAAAAACTCTTGCTATTTTAGGATTGATTTTCTTCTTTGCACTCTTTGTTTGTGATGCAGTACCGCTGGTTTATAAGCTCTGTTTTATGAGCTAGGGGGAAAGGGGTAAATAGGGGGGAAATATATCCTC
The DNA here is from genome assembly GCA_944323635.1 of Candidatus Gastranaerophilales bacterium. Classification (GTDB taxonomy): domain Bacteria; phylum Cyanobacteriota; class Vampirovibrionia; order Gastranaerophilales; family Gastranaerophilaceae; genus CALUTH01. Next base: position 10,115 of record CALUTH010000030.1, on the reverse strand, counting down.
TCACCCGTCCATAATCAATTTGCAGGACAGAAAGAAACATTATTGCTTTTAATAACCTGTTTGACAAAATAAATAAAATATCTGGAGGAATGTCCGAGAGGTTTAAGGTGCAGATCTCGAAAATCTGTGTGGGGGAAACTCCACCGTGGGTTCAAATCCCACTTCCTCCGGATTTTTTATTTTGTAAAACAATCATAAATTTTTCTTAACAAAGGCAATTTTAAATTAACAAAATACTTTATATTATTATAGGGGAATTTTATGAATATTTCTGGAATTGGTAAATCTTTTTACAAACTATTCGCAACAGCAGGAAAACAGGGTAAAAATGTAAAACAAATCCCTGCAGAAGAGATGTTTTGCAATAAAGTATGGGCAAATGCTGCTAATGACCATCTTGTAAGACAGACCGGCAAAGAAGCTGTTTCTTTGCACGGTCACTTAAACGGAATAAACCACCATTTTATTAACAGCCCAAATCCTGCAGCAATGGATGAAGTCTTTTATTTTACACAAAAAACTCCCAGGGAAATGATTAGGCAAACAGATATTGAATTCAAGTGCTTAACTCCGACGAAAGAAACAATGCACGCAACGCGATGTATAGGCGAAAAACCTGACTTTTTCTCTGAATACCCGCTGTATGTAAAAAGAACACAAATCAAAAAGGGTGACATTATCGATATGAAGGAATACGCATACGCCACACCGGATGTTTCGTATGCAAAAGTCTATTTAACCAACAACAAAGGGATTTTATATGACATTGAAATACCGGCAGGCGCAAGAGTTTCCAGAAGAGGCGATGAAGTTGTATTTCCAAGAAGTTCAAAATTTGAATGTCTTGATGTGAAACAAGTTAAAGACGCAGATAATGACTATAAGCAGGTAAAATTAAAATATATTCTGCCATCTGAACCATGGAGAAAATAAATATTAGTATTCGGCGGAGTTTTGAGTCTCAAGTTCGCGGTACCATTTGATATAGAAATAAATTCCAAGAATAAAATACACCGTCCACATAATAACGGTCGAATAGACCTTGCCGCCATGCAAGGCAGCTTTTAACCACATTATTATAGAAAGGGCATTAACAACAATCCAAACTTCCCATTGTTCAATACAGCGTCTGACAGTCAGATACATACCAATCAAAGATAATACTGTTGTTATACCATCAATTACCGGGCTTGGGTCATGCAAAAACTTTAATAGGAATATAGCTCCCGCACACCCCATAAGTGCAATAACAGCAAGATTAAGGAATTCATCAAGTTTCAAACTGGTCTTATAAATTTCATGCGATTTCCATTTAAGATGTTCACTCCACTTGAATATTCCGACTATCTGCATAGGAATATAGTATCCAGCATACAAAAGCATATTTCCGTAAAGCGCATTTTTAAAAGCTAAGTATACATAAAATCCCGAGCCCAAAAGTCCAAAGAAATAACAAGAAACCTTCCCCTTGCCGGCAATAAAAGTATACAAAATACCGCAAATCGCAGAAATAACAGCAGCATTACTATCTTTAAACACTACTGCATTTATACCGATAATACTAAAAACAACCATAAGCCAGAAGACTTCCCAGAAACTCCAGCCTCTTAACTCCATCTTTACAAAATGTTTAGTTTCTTTAAGAATAGTTTTACTTTTCATTACTATTGTTATCTAATAAAAATAGATGAAAGTAAATCTTTTTAATCAAAATATTTATAAAAATAAATGCTTACTCAAAAGCTTAGAATTTGCAGCAAACAACGGAGCACTCTTTGCAGCGGGAGCAACACTCACCCTTTCAACAATTGTTCGACCTCTATCTATTCTTGCAACCCCAAAAACAGACAAAGAAAACAAAAAATTTGCGCTTATTAAGTCTTTAGCCTCGTCTGCCGGCGGATATTTGCTTATAATGGCAGCATCTATTCCTGTTGCAAGAAGTGTAAAAAAAATTGATAAAAATCCGCTAAAATACCTTACCCCGCAAACCATTGAGAAACTCGGGGAAGGCGCCAAAAACATAACCGACTCTAAAACATACCAGTTCTCAACACAGCTTTTTAAACTGGGACTCGGTATAGCAATGGCTACCCCAAAATCTATATTTACAAACATGCTTATATCGCCATTTCTGGCTCTAAACAACAAGATGAAACATTCACCCCGCAAAAAACAAACATCGGAAGATAAAGATTTAACATTTAAAGGAAAAGGCTCGCTCTTTCAGGGTGAGCCTCTTACACGATGTATAGCCGGCATTTTGAACCAACCCCGTATACAAAAATTTTCCGAAAGGTTTAAAAATTCTAATTTTGCAATGCACATAATGGCACTCACCGACACAATATCAACACTAACCCTTATTGATCTGGTAAATAGAAACAAACACATTGATAAAGATCGTAAAAGAGTACTCAATTACAATTCTGCAATTGCAACAGGACTAAGTCTCGGGTGCAGTTATACAGTTGATGCCGCACTGGACGGTGTAACAGAAAAGTTTGTTAAAAACTTTACAGAAGCAAACAAAGACGCCCCTAAACTCGGTAAATATATTGAAGGTATCAAAATTGCAAAACCGATTTTGATTCTGGGCATCACCTATTATGCACTAATTCCAATCATATCAACCTTCCTTGCAGAAAGAATTGACAATATAAGCCATAAACATCCCGTAGTCGATAAATGTGAAAAAACTACTTAATCTTCTTCAATGATGATAAGAAATTATTATGTTCAACATCTCCATCTACAGTAGTCAGGAATATCTGCGTATCGCGCTCATTTGCATTTATATCCGGCAGAAGTTTAAGTTCTGCAGCGTAATAATTCAAGTCACTATCATTCCCCTGAGACACTTTATTAGCAAGGCTATTTAAAGATATGTTTCTCAAAAAGCCCGCAACGCCTTTATTTTTGTTAGCAAATTTTGTATAAATTCTTAGAGAAGCATCACGCGTAACTAAATCAAACCTTCCAAATATCAAGCACGCTAGCTGCTCGGCAGAAGATATAATCTCCATACGATTTATAACATTATCTTTTATTTTCAAAGTACCCGAAATTTTTTCAAAACGCCCTTCCGGAATATTCACTAAATCAAGCACTGTAGACGGACTAACCATAGCCATAGGATTTCTGAATATTGACACAAAATTAAGTGCATATTCGACCAGACCGATTTTCTCGATAGTACCGTCAAATATTGCAAACTTAATTTCACCATTCAACGCCAGAGTCTTATCGGTATTAATATCTATAAGCCCGCTGGCTTTTCCGGTAATTTCACGTTTAAGGTTTAGTAACGCCGATGCCACTTTATCAGAATCAATATCTTTAACACCTAAAATTACTCTGAACAAACTATTTGGTAAATCACAGCGAACTTTTACAGAAGAATGTCCGTCCGCAAAATCAAATCTGTTAGAATCAATTTTAAGCATCCCTTCTTTACTTAATGATGCAACGGCATGTAAATTCCCAAACTCAATATCTTTGTATTTCCCTTTTACAAGATTAAATGCAGCATGCTCTATTGCAATAATACCGGGGACAAAGGTCTGAACATTATCTTCAGCAATATCAGCCTGCTCCATCTGAGCATCAGAGCCGCTTTCCGCAGCCTTCATAAAGTTTTCCTGTGCCTTTTGTTCTTCAGCCGTTGTGGTTTCCTGATTTAACGGCGCAGGAGGTGCCCCGACCGATGCCATCATTCGTTCAATGTCGACATTATCTATCGTAAAGTTTATATCTTTAATAACAACCGGCAGAACCATCTGATTTAACATCGTTCCGGTGAGTTTGTATTCAGAACGTTTATATTTACCGCTTGAAGAAAGGTTAAGCGTGCCGTTAGTCGTTGTAAAACTGCCGTCTCTTATAAACAATCGCTGTGACGGAACAAAAACTTTCTCAGCCTTTAATGTACCTTTTAATACCGGAACCTTGCCCGTATTAATCCACTCCATGTTTCCGGAGATAAGCCCGCGTTTAAATACTTTTTGCCCGATTAAAACATTCAGGAATTCGCTCGGCAGAGGTTTCGGAACATCAAAACCGAGATTAAGAATATTGTTATTATTTGCTATATCAAGGTTCCCAAATATTGTAAGTATAGGTTCAACTTTAGAATCCTTATTAAGTTCTTTAGCTATGTAGTATTTAATATTTTCTATATTAAGAATATTTCCTTTAAGGTGCATATTAGCAAGAATTGCCCTGTCATAATTTACAGGACTAAGGGAAGCTCCTTCAATCAAAATATCATTTCCCGCAGCAAGTCTTGCCATATAAATGACATCAATATTATTATATTTAGAAAATACTTTTACTAATGTTCCTGCCGGTTTTTCTCCTGTCATAGTTATACTGCATCCCGCAAGCTTTGACAGATAATTTCTTGTAAAATCGTCTGTCATAATAGTATGAATATCAATTTGGGTGTCAACCGAATTGTAATAATCGGTTACAGTACCTGCAAGGGTTAAAGTATTTTTCTTATTATTTGCATAATAGCCGGCAAAATCCGATAAAGTAATTAAATCGGGTTTTATATCAATATGCCCGCCGGTAACTTTAACAGGCATGTCTGCAAGTGAACGAAGATTAAATGATGCATCTTTTACGTTAACCTCGCCGTTCAGCCCTTTTTTAGTATAAAGAAACGCAAAATCCACGTTACCTTTAAGATTTTTGGTTTCTGCAACTATATCACTCCCGTTATTGATAAATAGATTTGAACCCAGCAGATTACCGCCATCCTCCAGCCGGAAGTCTTTTGACTCCAGCACTATTGCATATTTTTCCTCAGACGCCATTGACTTGATAATAATTCTTGATTTATTTATATCAAGCGGGCATTCTTCAATAATAAGGCGTCTTTTATCGGTGTAGAATTTGTTATTATCACTCAACGAAATTTTCAAATCCTTGCCGTTTTTTGAAATAATCGTATCAATTATAAAGCGCACGTGCTTGGGGTTTTTCTTTTCTTCGATAAGCATCTTATGCCCGTTAACCGTAAGCTTTGTATCCTCGGACAGAGACGCCAGTATTTTACATTCATTGATATACAGCTTAGAGTTAAATATATCAAACTTAGTAGAAATAGGTTTGCTTTCTTTCTTTTCCTGTTCTGCCTGCGGAAGGAGCTCCATAATCTTATCAACATCAGCAAAAATATAATCCACACCCAGTTTTTTAAGGGTTACTTCATTCTTAAGTAATTTAGAAAAAGAAATTTCTGAGGCAAAATCATCAACTAGAAGTATATCTTCATTTTCCTTTCTCAATGATATTTTATCAACATCAAAAGAAAACGCCGGTCTAAAACCGGTTTTAAGGCACGGATTTTCAATAGTAAGTTCTGCTCCGGTTATTTTTAGGACCTGTTCTTCAATAAAATTTATAAAAGATCTGCTTGATACTATCTTTGGAAGAAGTAGCGAATAAATCATTACTGCCAAAAACATAATAACAATTATTACAGCAGACAGTACAATAAGTATATTTTTAACGGGTTTAAAACTCTTCATAAAGCAAACATCCTCTCCGAAAAAAATTATAGCATAAAAAAATTTTATGTTATCATGCTGGTATGAAGAAAATTTTTTGCAGAGCTTTATTATTAATATTACTTATTTCCGGCAGTTGTTTTGCAGCATCCGATGTATCCGTTTTCAGTGAGGACGGAAAATTCGGTTTAAAAGATACAAAAGGTAACGTACTTGCAAAACCAGTTTATAAAAAACTCATTGTGCTTGGCGATAACGAGTCCTACATTGCGCTAAAGGGCAGCAGATACGGAATCGTATCAAATAGCGGAGACGTACTTCTTGATTTTAAATACTCTCATGCGACAAGAGTACTCGGTAAATTTGTAAAATTTGGTAATTACAAGGGATTTGGACTGTATGACAAAGACGGAAATGTCATTATCCCGCAAAACCAGGATTCCATTGAATTACTCTTCGGCGGAATGTTCCTTGTAAGCAAAGATTATAAATATGGACTTGTTGACTTTGAAGGGAATACCATCACCGATTATATTTTTGATGATATTTACATGCCAAAACCTAATATTATGCGTGTAAAATACAATGGAGAATGGTATGAAATAGAACAAATTGCAGCACAATCATTCTCTCTGCCCAAAGATATTCAAGATGTTAAAACCAGCAGCGATTTTAAAATAACAAAACTTGTAACAAGTCCCGGAGCTGCTTCAAAGTACTCGGTTGTAACAGCTACTGATTATTTCCTAAAAATCTTGTCTTCTATATCTCCCGCCTATGAAGCAACCATAGATGAATTAATGCTTTCACAAGGGGCCGAAGCTGTTTCTATCTTTATGAAAGTTAGCTGGCTTCCCAAGTTTCCGTTTGTATACGCAAAAAATTACTATAAAACATTCAGAAACCCGAATAACGGTCCGTTATCAGGGATCAAAGAAAATATAAAACGTGAATTACAGGAAGATACAACTACAGCTGCGCCTTAATCCATTCATCACACAGGTTAAAACTGTCCTGTTTTTCATCCATAAATATATCTTCTGCATGTATACCGTTTTCATACAGTTTGAAACTCTTATCGCATAAGGCTTTATCAAAAAGTTCTTTTGTATGGTGCGGGTAGACTGTTTTATCCTTTGCTCCGGCAATAAAAAGAACCGGGACATTTATCTTATCAACAATCTCTATCGGATTTATTTTCTTTAAAAACGGGCTGGCAGGACGGATCGAAAACCAGCGCGACGGCTCGAATTTTTTAAAAAGCGTCGGTATCCACGCGTTAGGGTGCCACATGTGATTTTCTATACCGTAAAATCTTGCATGCGGGGAAACAGCAATTACCCCGTATAGCTCGGAATGCCCTGCCGCATACATAAGTGCAAGCCCCGCCCCCAGAGAAAACCCTATAATAAAAATTTTATTGTGTTTCTCAGAGGCATAAGCAACAACCGTATCCAAATCCTTACATTCCTTTGCTGTAAACGTATAAAATCCGCCACTCCTGCCGTGCCCTCTAAAATCCATTGATATAACATCAAAATTGCGGGCAAAATTTCCCGCAATAGTTTTAAATGCGCGGCTGTCTTTTGTCATAAACCATCCGGGGCAAATAATCACAACCGTATCATGCCCTGTTTGATAATGGTTTATTGCAATTTTTATATTATCTTCTGTTTTTAAAAAGAGTTCATTCATAGGTTTAAAATATCATTTACCCTAATTTATATCAAGCGAAAATCAGATTGCACGGAACAAATGATCATGGTATAATTTTAGTATGGCAGAATTTAATAGATTATATAAACACTATAAAGGTACAACTTATCGCGTTCTTTGTATGGCAAAAGATTCTGAAACGCTGGAAGAAATTGTTGTTTATCAAAATCCGGAAAATTTTGAAATCTGGGTCAGACCCCAAAGCATGTGGGAAGATATAGTGGACGATAAGGGGACAAAGAGATTTACTCTTATTGAAGAAGAATAATGATTACACGTGAAGTAAACGAATGGTTAAAAAAAGCCGAGCAAGGGCGCTATTCTTACGATGATGCGATGGAAGAATTTGTAAGAATATCAAAATACCTTACAAAAGAAGAGGTGCGTCAGGTTCTTGCAAGATTAAAAAATGCTCTGTGATTGATTATCACAGAGCATTTTTAATATTAATTTCGCAGCCTTCTACTTAACAGAGAATACAACATTTGCTACTGCCGTCACCTTTTTGTCAATTGTAGAAGTGTCGTTTATGCCCATATCCGAAACATTTGTAGAATCAACCGGAGTAATCTGGAACACGCCCATCCGTACGGATTTAATCTTTCCTACGCGATCGTTTGTTGCTTTCAGCATAGCTTTTGCGCGCGCTTTGGCATCTTTAGTTGCTTCTTCTAACAATTCGATTTTTAAAGCTCCTAAATCAGAATAATAAAACCGCGGTTCATTAACGTTAAGGTCAATCCCTTTTGCCAGAAGAGATTGAATATCTTTTGCTATGTCTTTAATTTTTTCAACATCTTTTGATTTAATTTGAACACCCTGCGTAAGATTATAATGATCTATCTCATTAGTATTTCTTCCATCCGGCGTATATTTATACGTATAATACCCGTTCATGGATTTATACTCAATATCATTTTCGGGGATACCTGCAGCAATAAGAAATTCATTGATAACCGGATATTGTTTAACAACCTTGTTATACGCATCACTTTTAGTTTTACCGGTACAATTAACATAAAACCACAGGCTGCCGGAATCAGATTTTACTACTTTATAAGCTGAACCTGTGACGGCTATACCATCAGTTCTCACAAGCCTGGAAGCAGCAAAACCGGTTGCAATCATAAAAGCCAACGAAATAATTAATGCTGATATGACTACCTGAAATTTCTCTAACTTTTCAAGCATACAAAACTCCTTTCTTAATCATTTCATTATACCAGGAAAATTACTGTAGTAAAGGTCAATTTAAGCGAAAAAGTCAAAAGTACTAATTGCAAAAATACCCGCTTAGTAATAACATAAGAGTAATGCAGAATAGATACGTTCGTGCAAGAAATATAAAGTAAGGGGTGAAGCTAATGAGTTATTTGGATATCGAATTAGAGGGCACAAGCTTAGATAATAATGATAAAACTTATAAACTATCAGATTTCCATGGTAAAAATATAATTTTGTATTTTTATCCCAAGGACAACACTTCAGGCTGCACATCAGAAGCCAATTCGTTCAACGAAATTTCACTTCCGGAAAATACTGTTGTTATAGGTGTAAGTCCTGACAGCATAAAAAGCCATAAAAAATTTGCAGAGAAATACGGGCTTAAATTTCTTCTTCTCTCTGATCCCGAACACAAGCTTGCAGATGCATTCAGCGTATGGGGCGAAAAATCAATGTACGGAAGAAAATACTTCGGCATTATACGCTCGACTTTTATATTAGACAAAAAAGGCAATATTACAAAAGAATGGCGTAAAGTCAAAGTTAACGGGCATGCAGCGGAAGTTGCAAGCCATATAAAATAAGGAGTTTATATGTATTTAATTATTCAGTTTATCTGCTATGCACTCGCAATACTCTTTACTGCCTGGATAATTCCCGGTATAGAAGTAGACAATTTTTTGTCAGCAGGACTTCTGGCAATCGTTATAGGACTCATCAACCTGACCATTAAACCGATATTGCTTCTTGTCACACTGCCGGTTAACATTCTGACATTCGGACTGCTTACATTTGTAATAAACGCTGTTTTATTGATGTTTGCAGGTGCAATTGTACCGGGCGTTGACGTAAACGGATTTTTAAGCGCATTATTTGGTTCAATACTTATATCAATACTGTTTGCCGGAGTTGCACGGTTTACGCGTTATTATTAACCTGTGATGCAGCCATGTTTTTGCGGTACTGGTGTTTTTTAGTCTCCACTATACCGAGGTGAGCAACAGAAAGAATACATGCCGCATAGGCTAAATATCTGTGAGCCTTAAATTTCTTCATCCTTGCGGCAATCCCCGATGCAACACCTGCAGCCAGCGCACCATAACCGGTATAAGAAACATAATTAAATTTATGTCCGTTCTGCCTCTTAGTTCCGCCTGCATGCGGCGGCGTACCTGCATCCTGCTTCGCAGTAAAATTCAAACCGTTGGTATACTCAGAAAATTTAAATTGTGATATTGGATTTACATTCATACATTGATAATATCAAGAAAATATTGCTTTTTAAACCCCTATACAAACCCGAGCATAGAATAAATAAGGTATACCGCCCCCATAAAGAGCAAAAGGGCGCCGTAAAAAATAACAATTATTCTTCCGTATTTCTTATACAAATTAACATTAAATATTGCACTTATCGCAACAAGCGCAATATTTGTCACAACTAAGAACGATAAAATAAGCAATAATATTTTTATAACCATTTTCTATCCTTAATATTAATATTATAACCTATCCTTATTATTTACAAATCCTGTCAATTACCGATATATTAGCCATCTTTAAAGAAGGGTTAAACCGTAATTTTTTAAAGTGTTTTCATAATTGTAAAGTTTTGTTAACACAAACTAATAAAAAAAAGCAATTTTTTTACAAAGATAT
>CALUTH010000029.1 GCA_944323635.1 Candidatus Gastranaerophilales bacterium | reverse complement strand
AAGCAAATACCTAACGCTTGCCGGCGGGGTTATGTTTACTCTGGCGCTTATTTTATTTTCATCATTTAATGCCTCTGCGCCAATCTGGAAAATGGTTCTTGCGGAATTGATGATGGGGGTGGGCAACGGATTTTTTCAGTCACCGTCTAACATGGGGGTATTATCGGAGGTTGATACAAAACATCTGGGGATTGCAGGCGGAATGCTTGCGCTTGCAAGAAATACCGGCATGATTATGGGAATTGCTATGGCAATTAATATCCTTGAAATACTCCTCTCTCACTTTACCGCGGCGGCGCTTCCAAATCCATTTTTAAGCGCATATCAATATACCGTGCGTATTCTTGCCGTATTCGCAATGATTTGTACCGGATTTGCTTATCTGGCTTACAGGGATGAGAGAAAAGTTTGTTAGGCAGATAGTTCCTGTGTTCCGGAGAGTGTAATAAAAAATACCGCCGGTAATCAGCGGTATTTTTCTTTGTGGTTGAAAACCTTTTCAGCTGTCAGTTTTACACTGCAGCCGGAGTTTTGGATTTTTCAAGCTGTAATGTTACTGTTGTAATATCACAAACTGATGAAGGTCCAAAGTATTGAATAGCACCCGGGAATAAGTATCTGTCATTCATTGCCCAGTCTTCTCTGTTGTTTGCAAGCTGTGCAAATACGGGACCGTCCAATTCAACAAGTGCTTTCTTAATAACCGGTTTCATTTCGCCGTGTCTGCGTTCCATATTCATCATCATTGTAAGAGGTACGCCTCCCGCAATCCATTCGCTTGCCGGTGCGGTAAGGTTTCTTACTGATGAAAGGTAGCCGGTAAATCCGTTGTTAATAAGTGCAAACGCGTTGTAACCCAATGAGTAGCAGTAGTCTGCATCAAAGTTTGACGGGAATGCGCATCTGCCTTCATAACCGAAGAAGTGTGACTGCGGTGAGAATTTGCCGATATAGTCGCCCTGAAGTTTCAATTCCTGTAATCTTGAAGAAATCATTTCGATTAACAGTTTTTCTGTTTCAATCTTAGAAACCTGAACGTTGCCGTGCGGGTCTCTGTCAGCAAGCAGCTGTCCTTTTATTAACGCTGGAAGTGAAGAATAAACCTTTGCATTGTCAGGGTCTAATCTGTTTTCCACAACGTCAAATTTTTCTCTTATTGTTGTTGCGTTAACAAAATCAGGATCAGATTCAAGAGTTGCCATTATATCGTTAAGGTTTGCAATCATTGATTTCATTTCCGGAATAAATTCGATTAAGCCTTCCGGAACAACTGCAATACCGAAGTTTTTGCCGGCATCCGCACGTTTTACAATGATGTCCGTCATATAATTAACGATTTGTTATAAAGACATTTTCTTTTGTTCAACTTCTTCAGAAATCATTGAGATATTCGGCTGTGTTTGAAGTGCAGCCTCTAACGCTACGTGTGATGCGCTTCTGCCCATAATCTTGATGAAGTGCCAGTATTTTTTCGCACTGTTTGCGTCTCTTTGAATATTACCGATAAGTTCGGCATAAGTTTTTGTAGCGGTATCAAAACCGAAAGAAATTTCGATTTGTTCGTTCTTCAAATCGCCGTCGATGGTTTTGGGACAGCCGATTACTTGAATGCCTGCATTGTTTGCAACAAACCATTCTGCAAGGAGTGCAGCGTTGGTGTTTGAATCGTCGCCGCCGATGATTACAACTGCAGAAATGTTTAATTTCTTACATACTTCCAGTGATTTTTCAAACTGTTCCTGTGTTTCAAGTTTTGTTCTGCCGGAGCCGATGATATCAAAACCGCCGGTGTTTCTGTATTCATCAATAAATTTGTCGTCAAATTCAACGTACTTGCCGTCAATAATCCCTGAAGGACCGCCTAAAAAGCCGTAGAGTTTGTTCGCCGGATTTGCCTGTTTAAGTGCATCGTAAAGCCCTGCAATAACGTTGTGTCCGCCCGGTGCCTGACCGCCTGAAAGGATTACGCCTACGTTTCTTTGTTCGGACTCTGATGATGAGTTTGAAGATTTGAATGTAACGGTCGGTTTTCCGTAAGTGTTTTTAAAGAGTGCTTTGATTTCCTCTTTATTATCAACCGCTTCTGTTGCATTTCCTTCTTCAATTGTAAGGTGGTTAATACCTTCCGCTAAAGATGACGGGAGTTTAGGTTGATACTTTAATCTCTCGATTTGTAATGGTGATAATTTGGTCATAATAAACTTTCCCTTTCTTTTTATTCGCCCAAAAGTAATAAACTTAAATAAATTACGATAATTCCTGAAATAATACCTTTAATAGCAGAGTGCCAGTCTCCGCATTCGTGTGATAAAGGCAGGAGTGTATCAAATGAAATATAAACCATAATGCCCGCAACCGCTGCAAGCAGGAAGCCGACAAACATTTCCGGCATAAACAGGTTTATAAGGATAAGCCCGATAAGCGCACCGAGCGGCTCTGTAAGCCCTGTCCAGAAGGAATACCATATTGCTTTACGCTTTTTGCCTGTTGCGTGGTAAATAGGAATAGCAACCGCAATACCCTCCGGTATATTGTGAATGGCTATAGCAAGTGCTACAGATGTACCAATTGTTATGTCCTGCGCGGAAACAATAAATGTCGCAAGCCCTTCCGGAAAATTGTGGAGCGCAATAGCAATGGCGGTAATAAATCCCGCACGTTTAATTTTATGTTTGTGGCTGCAGTTTTCCGGTGCTTTAAGAAAGTCCGAATCAATGTGATCCGGTATAAAAATGTCAATCAGGATTGCGACGATAATACCCGCAAGAAAGCCCCCGAATGCAATCCACGCAAAATTATGCGGAAAATGTTTTGCAAGCAGTTCGTTCGCTTCTTCAAGGATTTCGGTAAATGAAAGAAAAATCATTACCCCGGCAGAAAATCCTAAGCCGAGTGAGATTGCTTTCATATTGTCGCGCTTGATGACAAATGTTATAAATCCACCGATTAGAGTCGCAAGACCGGCTAAAAATGTCATTATAAAAGGTAATTGATATTGTTCTAACATTTTAAGGTTATTCCTCCCTGTAATATTACCACAAACAAAAAAGAGGGTAAATAGGGACGGGGGTAAAGGGGTAAATGGAGGGGAGCACTCTCCTGCGGAGTGCAGATTTTTTTTCCTATTTCCCTTTCCGACGGGGAGGGATTAAGGGAGGGGGTGATTCCAGTCTGTTGGGCATACTTGCCCTCATTCCCCAACAGCGCGGATTTTATCCTTCCTCTCCCGGTGGACGCAGGGGAAATAAATCAACCCCCGCCCGAATTTCTAAGCTCACGGTTGTTCGCTAAGAAATTCTGCCCTCCCCGCAGGAGAGGGAAAAGAATTGACCCCTCACCCCAACCCCTCTCTGTCTTGGATTATTCGGGGTGTCGGGAAATTCCACATTTCCCGACACCTTACGGGCTGTGTTCGCTTACGCTCACACGGCGCCCTACCGAAAATCCGCCCCCATGGGGAGAGGGCGATGTTTTATTCTGTCATCCCGAATTTATTTCTTACTCACTCGCGTTAAACGGGTCTGCAGGCAAAGGCTCACGCTTTGCCCTCCGCCCTCTGCTCGTTCGAGCTTCGGGAGCTTATCAGAAAACAAGTATAACGCTAAGCTGGTAAGCCCCTGAAACAAGTTCAGGGTGACAATTGTTCAGCCCCCTCTCCGCCCCCTTCGGGGGCTCTCTCTCAAAGAGAGAGAGCAGCAAAAATATGCGCCCCGCTTGATCGAAGGGGGGCTTACCCCAAAACCACTAAAAAATCATTTAAATACACGATGGCAAAACTGCAGCAACGTGATATTCTGCAATTGAAAGGGTCGTGTATAGTAATGTTAAATAGTACTTGTACATCAAGAAATAACGGGGATATTTCCGGTTCAATTACGCGTAACTGGACAGAACAGGCTTTAGAGTGTTACAAACTTAACGGGGATTGCAAAAGATGTTCTATTGCGGAAGGGCATTATTCTTTTGAATGTCAGATGCCCAAAGTTGTTGATATTCTGCTTGCTGTTAACGGTGAACCCGTAATAAAACGTTAAAATTTTTCTGTCATTATTATGACGAGCTGTGTGTTGTGCGGTATACAAGTAGTGCCGGCAAAATTTGGCGGCGGTTCTTTTATATATTAAACAGTACGCCCGGACGCCGTTCTTCAACCTTAGAGTATGATTTTACTTTTTCAGAGGCTGTTATATATAATTTCTGTTTTGCGCGCGTTATTGCCACGTATACCAGCCTGAAGTTTTCTGCAAGTGAAAAATCTTTCAACTCCTGTTCTGTTTTAGGTTTGTTATCCGGTGACAATTCTTTTATTCTTTCAGTGAAAAATGTTGATTTTTTTATTGAAAACTCTTCTGCAAGAAGCGGCAGCTCTTTTTCGTTCATTTCCGGAATAAATACGTAATCAAACTCATCACCCTTTGATTTGTGCAGTGTCATTATTTGAACCTGTCCGCCGAGGTCTTTTGTTTCGTCCTCTTCCGAGAAAAATCTGAATCCGCTTAGTGAATTTCGCTGAGAGAGTTCTTTTAATCGCTCTACAACATAGTGCCAGTCGTTATTAAGTGTGCTGATGCGTTTTACAAGCGTAGAAATAAGATATACGTTTGAACGCTCTATTTCTGATGAAAAATAATGGATCCCTGTTTTTATTGTAAATTCTTCGGGCTCTAATGATGCACAATTCAGCCAGTAGTTCATATCCCAGTGGAATTGTCCGAGATATGGTGATACAATTTCGTCCGGAGAAAGTGATATAAACGGAACCGGGCAGTTCCGGATTTCTTCCTGCGCTCTTGCCTGATACAAACCGTATTCCGCAAGCAGTTCGTAAGTTTCTGCAAGGACTGCATTGTCGTATGGTGTCAGGATAAATTTCATTATCGCGTAAATAACTCTGAACACGGCTTTTTGTTCAAGTTTGTCGCTTCTTGTTATGGTTTTAAATCCCGCGTTATTGATAAACTCCGTCCAGGCTGCAACCTGAAAATTGGCTCTTAACAGAACTCCTGCTGTCGCGTTATTGTTTTCCGCAAAAATGTTTTTAATTGTTTTTAAAATATAATTTTTTTCTTCATTTTGTTCCGCAAATATTTTTTTGATAATCGGGTTTGGTGAAACAGGATTTTTCCCCTCTACACCTTCCATTTTTATGTCAAAGAATGCCTGCGGCAGTACTTTGCTTCCGTATTCTACAAGTTTGTTTGCATAATCCATAACGCCCTGCGCACATCGCTGTGAATGGTTCATATTGACGCGCGTCTGTGCGGTGGTTATAAAATTCCTGAACCCTTCAACATCGGCATTGGAAAAGGTTGTTGTAATTGCCTGATTAATGTCTCCGCAGCGGATTAAATTACCGTGTTTGCCGCTCAGCAGTCTCAAAAGCCGCTGCTGCACAACGGAGGAATCCTGTGCTTCGTCTTCTATTACATATTCACAAATATTTTGATAATATTCAAGAATATCAGGGTTTTCCTCCAGTAATTTTACGGACATTAATAAAATATCATCATAATCAATCAGATTGTTTTCTTTTAACTCTTCCTGATATAGTTTGTAAAACTCCAGAAATTTGATTACATCCTTATCGTTTACGCCCGATGTTTCAAAGTCTTTTC
Organism: Candidatus Gastranaerophilales bacterium; assembly: GCA_944323635.1. GTDB lineage: Bacteria > Cyanobacteriota > Vampirovibrionia > Gastranaerophilales > Gastranaerophilaceae > CALUTH01. The sequence continues at coordinate 16,018 of CALUTH010000029.1, read as the reverse complement.
CGACTTGAAACTTCATAATAGAAATTGCCCTTGTGAAGTCTTCGGTTTCTCTTTTATTAAGTTTTAATTTTATATTGTTAATAATCTTTCCGCGCTGGGTGTCGTCGCAGATGTCAAAATCCGCATCAAGCCCCAGTCGTTCGTAGTTTGCATTCTCTTTTAACAGTCTCAGCGCAAGCCCGTGAATTGTACTTATGTTTGGTAGTTGATTGGTATTCGGGAAGATATTTTTTATTCTTTCTCTGAAATTCCTTGCCGCAGAGTCCATATATGTGAGTACAAATATGTTTTCGGGGTTAACTTTTCTTTCAAGGAGTTTTACTATAAGAGCAAGCAGGATAAATGTCTTGCCGGCTCCCGGAACGGCTGATATTGCCATAGAACCTTTTTGATATTCCAATACCGGTTTCTGATCGTCTCGAGGTGTAATTTTAAATGTTGTACTTTCTTTTTTTTCTTCTTCAGAACAGGTAATATAACCTTCAATTCCTCCGAAGTTTTCTGCGCCCAGTGTGTCAAAGAGACTTGAATATGCGTATATATGTTTTTCGGCAAGCAAGGCGAGTTTTCTTAATACTCTTGCTGTTTTTTCTTTTGCAAGTCTTGTTTCGTCATCAATTGTAAAGGTTTCTTTATCCCATCCTGCCTGAAATACCCACGCATTGTATAATGGACCGGTGTCGCTTTTTATCCACTCGCTTGAAGAAATATCAAGCCAGAATTGATATTTTGTCTGTATTTTAAAGTCTATAAGTTTTTGCGGCGTTGAAACAATAATCCCGTCTAAATCCAATTCTGTAAAGGAAGGGTTTTCAGAAATAATTGAGCGTTCAATCTGTTCGATTATTTCCGAATTTGTTATTTTAAGCCCGTGCTCTTTAACGTCTTCAAAACCTTTTAATTGTTTTATAAAGAAATTGATTTTTTCAATGTTATCAGGCGAAACATATCCGGTTAATTCGTAAAAAACTCTATAAACTTTTTCGGACAGCGGAATGCTGCTGTTTTTAAGTTCTGCAGTCAACTCCAGAAACTTTTTATAGGTTTCATCGTTTCTCGGAATTTCAATATCTGGAATTTCTCCTTTTTCATTAAACCGAACAAGCAGTTCTTTGCAGTATTTAAGCGGAATATTTAAGAAGTCCGACAAAATATTTCTGAATTCAAACTCGCTGATATTATCGCCTTCAATAAGTTTGAGTATATTGATACAGGATTTTACAAGAGGGTTCTGGATGAGTTTTTCGCTGCCTGAAAGGAAAATACATTTTGTCGGGGAAAAAGCCTCTTTCAGCGTGAATTTAAGAAGTTCATCCTGTACAGGCGTGATTATTGCAATATCCGAAGGCTTGCAGCCGGTATTCCCGTCATGATTATTTACTACGGTTTCTTCTACCCCATTTACTCCTGCCCCTTCATTTACCCCCTCTAATAAGTTTTTAATTTCTTTCATGGCATAATCAACCATTTGAGCGCGTTTGGGGAGTGAGAAGATACTAAAGTTTTTCAATAATTTCCCGCTGTTATTTTGAACATTATCAAAAATTATTTCTGCATCGCTTTCTTCTTCAGCCTCTTCAGAAACGGGTGGTTCGTTAAAGATTTTTGCCAGTCTTTGTCCTGCGCTTTTGTCGGCGCTTAAGTATCCGAATCTGCTTGATCCATGCTCATCATAGCAAATATAATGTTCTTTTATCTGTTTTGAAATATATTCTATAAAATCAATACACACCGGCGGTAATTCATCGGCATCATCGACAATTAAATATTCAATATTTTTAAAATAGTCTGTGTTTTTATAAATATAATTAAAAATTTGTATTTGTCTTAAATAGTCAAAGGCTCTGTAGTTAAGCGTTTGGCGGTTAAAAAGTTTTATTGCTTTTGCCGCATCTTCGCTAAAAGATTCTTTTAAAATTGTGCTGCGCTTTTGTGTTTCTTCTTCTGTAAGATTGTTTTGTACGATAAGTGAATACCGCCTGAAAAGCTGGTGAAGCAATGAATGTTTTGAATTATATCCTTCAAACTTTAAATCGTTAATTATGTTTTTTAAAATATATTGAGATGGTTCCATACCGCAATTATTTGGCAGTAAAACAGCTTTGTTTGACGGAATTTTATTTTCTAATGTTCCCCAATTATCCGCAACGGTATTATACACAAGTCCGAAAAAACTGTATGCATGTATTTTTGTAATAATATTTACATCTTTTGATTTATAAAATTCATTTATAAACTCATTTTTTGCTTTTCCGTTTTGCAAAATTATTAGTATTTTGGATGCGTCGTGTCCTTTGTCCAGAAAAGATTTGAACACATCGACTAATACTTTAGTTTTAGATTTATTACCCAAAATGTTTACTAACATACTCTTATTATACTATTTTCTTTTTAATCTTGCTTAAAATTCTTGCATTAATTTGAATTTTTGTTTACAATATGAATTGTAAGTTAAACACTTACACGAATAGAGAAGTAAACAAGGAGAAAACAAATGGCAACAAAAGAAAAAAACATTCAACAAGAAATCATCAACGCAGCAGGTCAAATCTACAATTACCTTTCTGACAAGGGTGAAGTTTCTATCAACAAAATGACTAAAGATCTTGACTTAGACGGCAATTTCACAGCAATGGGTCTTGGTTGGTTATCTAGAGAAGATAAAATCGACTACACTCCTAAAGCTAAATCAGTAACTGTTAAATTGAGATAGTTTTAGAAAAAAGATTTATTTTAAAAGCCGCATTTACATTGGTAAATGCGGCTTTTAGCATTTTAATTACGGCAAAATTTTCTCATTATATTGTATTTTGTGCACCGAGATAAAAACGCGCATAAATATATTGAAATAAAACAATTATAAACGCATTAATTATAAATCCTACAGTAAATCTGGTTGCGATTCCTATACTGTTATCTGCAGCTATATTGAAAGGATTTATAACAAGAAAAGTTATAAGAAACTGTACAAGGTAAGCAATTAGGTTGCTGAAAATTACAGTGATAAAAGAAAGAATTGTAAGCTGTACAAAATTTTTGCCGATAAACTGAAATGAGCGTTTAATGATTTCCCAGAAACCGAGTATTCTGTTAAATGAGTAATACTGAATTATTATGTTGGAAAATAAAACATAGTTTAAAAATATGGCGCTTTGCATAAGTAATAGTGAAATATTTGCCATACTGGTTATAAAATTATATACGATAAGTTTCATTTCCAGAAACATTATAATCGCGGTCAAACCTGCAAAGGCAAGACCAATCATAAGGTATCCTATAAGAAATCTGATATAACTCCATTTTTTCCTTAAAACATCAGAGGTATAAAAACTAATATTTGCAATGGCTCTGTCATCGTAAATATCCCTTGCTAAAAGATTTACCCCGCATAAAAGAACAAAAAATTTCCATAATGAATATGTGAATATAATCAGACCTGATAGTGATAAAGCAAAATATATCCACCCGTCAGGCGTGGAGGTTACATTAACCATTTCTCTGTATTCTAATATCGGTACAAGGGAAATTAATAAAATTCCGAATAACTGACCCAGAATCGGGGTAATTATATGCTTGAAACTAAGTTTAAAAGTTGATAAAAATGCGACCCATCCGGTGAAAAAGGTTGAAAAAATATTTTCTTTTTTTATAGTCAGTTCATTAATATTCATTGTTATTCCTCCACGCTTGCAGAATAACATTAAACATTATTTTATTCTATAGCCGTACAGATTATTAATTGATTTGTACAAAAAAGACCGGATTTTCTATCCGGTCTTTTTGTACTTTTGAAGTTTAATTATATTTCTGGAAGGTTTTCCAAAGGCTTTTCTATATCAGTGTGCGCATAGAGTCTGATAGAAAAATCGGATAATAGAATCCTTTTATCTGTTTTGTATGGTTCAATGTTAATTTTATTGAATTTAACATAATAAGAGTATTGGAAAAGCGCTTCTATGAAACTCCTTAAATCCCTGTAGTTAGATATTAATTTCATATCTAAATCACAAACAAAATAATTTTCTTTTCCGCCCTGTGTAACAAATGGATCATCAGAAGGATAGTATTTATAATCTATTGAACGGATTTTAATATTGTTTTGTTTTGCAATATCAATCATATCAGTATAAAGCGTAAAGAATAAGCTTTCTTTGTCTACATCGGCTTCTGTCGGGTAATATATTTTTTTAGAACTATCAACAGAAGAGTTTTTTAATTGTTTTAACTTGTCATTAACTACAGCAAGACGATTTTCAGCGTCTTTGAGTTTTGCCTGTACAGAGTCATACTGTTCAGTTAGCTCTGCCTGCTTTGTTATTAGCGGTTGAACGGTTGTGTAGCTACCAAATAAAGCTACGCCTATTAACACAGCTGCTATTATTGCAGGAATATATTTTTGATATTTTTCCATTTTTTGTTATACCCTATCCTTATTTTTTCTTTTTCTTTTTGGAATTTGCTGATTTATCAGCTTTTTTCTTCATATCGCTTATTTGTTTTGGTGTTTTATCAGAAATCATAAATTCATAGAAATCAGCGTTTGAGGATAGTATTATATCGTTAGAATTTTCTGTAAACACATCTAATGGTACAACACCTTCCTCATCATCTCCATTTTCCGGAAGTTCTTTATCATCAATAATTGTCAAATCATCAGGCAAGTCATTTGCTTCTATAGTAGCAAGTGCCAATTTTTGTAATTTAACATTTGAATTGGTAATACTGTCTTTGATGTTTCTATAGAACGAGTAAATACTGTCAATGTTATCGGCGCGTCCTTCCATATTAATATAGTCATCACAAATAGTGAAAGCAGTTAGCCATAGTTTAGCAGGCATTTCTCTGCCGAGTAAATCAACATAATTATAAAATGCTGTATTTTTAACAACACCAATACGAATTTCGTCTTGTTCTGAGAATACATCTGCAGAAACTAAACCTTCGTACTTTTTAATTTGTTCTTCAGTTTGTTTTAATTTTGATTGAGCAGCTTCATAATCTGCCTGTAACTTGCTACATTCACTGTTAAAATAGAAATATAAACCTGCTGCCGGTATTAAAATAATTAGCAGAAGAATAACGCACCATTTTATTAAAAATTCATTTGATAAAACGATTGTTTGCCCGTTGAACTTAAACTGCGGCGGTTGTTGCGCCCAGTAGACATCTCCCAACTCTTCGCAGAACAAATTAAAGTGCAGGAATCTTTCTCCATAGAGGCATGAACCTATTAAATCTAGTGAAATATTTTTTGCTTCTTCAGGAGCAATATCCGGAGCGTCTGCAAAAGTTTCTTTTGAGAAAGCGTTTGCTTCCAGGAAGATAACGGCATTGTTATACTTAATTTTGGAAGCCAGCATTTCTGCAGAAACATTATCAGTTCTTGAAACAATGAACAGATATTTTGCGGGTATTTTTTCTATATATGATGCCATGGTTGATGCAACCATATCGCAATTTGCAGCAGTATCGGCATAGTCATACATTAATTGTTCTTCTTTATATTCAATAAGACTTGTACCATTTAATGCCATAAGTCTTGCTGCGTGATTGTCTACAAGCAGCATTAACCAGGTTGTATCCTGCTGTGCCTGAACCTTTCCTGTGCTGATTAATGCACGGAATATTGAAGCGACTGAAACATCTATAGCTTCAATTTTGTAGCCTAAATCTGTAACAATTCTGGAAGCTTCTTGAATAATTGAATAAACTGCAGCAGTATATGCTACAACTTTTGATTGAATAGTTACACTTAAGCCTGTTGTAACAACAAGCGGATCATTATCTCTAAAAACTAAATCTTTTTCCATTAAGTCATTGGAGACTAATTGAACAATTGTTTCATCATTTTGAGATGCCATATAGTTGCCTACACCCATAGAAACTGTAGGTAAGGTCATTATGATACTGGCACCTTTAGGTGCACCAATCTCTGCCAGCACTTCTGACAGCAATTCTTTAAATACATCCATATCAGGAATAATTGATTTTAACGTTACTACATCTAAATCCCTGTGAGCGTATTTGGTAATTGAGCCCGTTGCACTGTCCATTTCTGCAACTTCAAGTCCTCTATCAGCAGTAATAGCCAACGCAATTATATTCTTTTTAGCCATAATATATCCACTTCTCTTCCATCACTATTTTCTTTTATTATATAATAGGATAAAACTTATGTCTATAGTTTTAGACCTTGAAATCATCATACATATGGATTAAATTGAATAAAATGGAAGATAAAAATATTATATATGGCAGAAATTCGATTATAGAAGCATTGAAATCGGGACGCAGGAATTTTAATAAAATTATAATTTCACGTTCTGTCAGGCCCGATGCTAAAATTGATAAAATTAAAGAGTATGCGGCAAATGCTGGGATTCCTTTTGTGTTTGCCGAAAAAGAAAAGTTTTCTAAATATAACGAATATAATCATCAGGGCGTTATAGCCTTTGTTTCGCCTATTGAGTATGTTGAATTGGAAGATTTTATAGCACAGCACAAAGAAAATACATCACTTGTTTTGCTTGATGGTGTGGAAGACCCGCATAACATAGGAGCTGTTATAAGAACATGTGTATGCGCAGGGATTGACGGGATTATTCTTCCGTCCCGCAGAGGCGCTCTTGTGAGTGAAATTGTAGAGAAAACAAGTGCCGGAGCCATAAATCATATTTCAATAATTAAAGTCAATAGCCCGGTAAGCGCTCTCCAGAAGCTTAAAGATAATAACTGGTGGGTAATTGCATCTGATCATCATGCGGACAATAATTATTATGATATTGATTTTCTTAATATGAATTTCGTTCTTGTGATGGGGGCGGAGCATGCGGGAATTTCCAGATCCATACTAAAACTCGCGGACTTTAAAATAAAAATCCCTATGTTAACGGATTTTAATTCTTTGAATGTTTCGGCTGCTGCAGGTATAATAATATATGAATATGTGAGACAAAAACTCACGGCGGGGAGAAAATATGAGCAGAAATGACTTAACAAAACTTAATATTATGGCAGATGATATTACTGATGATGATGTAGATTTTGAATCTCTTGAGCCGATGGAAGATGATGATGACGATTTTATAAACATATCAGAGCCTAAAAATCGTGAAAATCTCTCTTCGGTTAATTCTGATGATTCTGTCAGAATTTATTTACAGCAAATCGGAAAAATCCCTTTGTTATCTGCTCAGGAAGAATTGGAGGTTGCGAAAAAAATTCATGACCAGCATTGTGAATTATCAAGAAAGATTCTTATTAATGCTAACCTCAGACTTGTTGTGAGCGTTGCTAAAAAATATATCGGACGCGGACTTTCGTTTCTTGATCTTATTCAGGAAGGAAATATGGGGCTTATTAAAGCAACCGAAAAATTTGATTATACTAAAGGGTATAAGTTTTCTACTTATGCGACATGGTGGATACAACAGTCTATTACCCGTGCGATTGCTGACAAAGCCCGTATAATAAGGCTGCCTATTCACCTTATAGAATCTTTGAACAAAATTAAAAAAGCAACAATTGATTTGACAACTGAACTGGGACGTATACCTGTTAAGCAGGAAATTGCGGACAAACTCGGAATTTCTGTTAACAAGCTGATGTCTATTGTTAAATCGGCACAGTCAACAATAAGCATTGATACACCGACCGGACAAAAAGATGATGCAAATAAAATCATTGATTACATTGTTGATGAATCAACCCTTGCACCGGATTCAATTGTATCTAATGAGAGCCTTTTAGATGATATTAAACTTATGCTTAACCAGCTTAGTCCTAAGGAACGTGATGTTTTGATTTTGCGTTTCGGGTTGGATAATAACGGTGCAAAAAAGACACTGGATGAAATAGGTTCAATCTACGGTGTTTCGCGCGAGCGTATACGTCAGATTGAAAACAGAGCTATTTCAAAACTTAAAAAACTCTGTAAAAATAAAAATCTTACTTCCGGACTGAAAAGCTACTTTAAAGACTAGCATTTTCTTTTATAAGTGCAGGTCGTAAATCAGGGTTGATGTTTGCAGCCTTTTCAAGGCAGTCGATCGCGTGTGTTGAATCTCCTATATTTTTGTACAGGTTGTATAAAAGAGTGTAGTATCTTTCTGTGTAACAATTTACAAATCCGAGTCCTTTACGTGCTATATCAATAGCTTTTAGGTAATCTCCTTTGGACTCAAATATTCTTGCATAATAGTAGCAGCATTGTTCAAATTCATTTTTCTCGTATGATTTTCTTGAATTGAGCAGGTTTTCAAGGATTGAAAAATTGTTTTGTGAATTTAAAAGTTCTGCATATAGAAGTGCAAAATTATCGTTGTTTTTATATTTGCTTAACAAGTTATTTGCATCTTCGTAGTTTTTCTCAAGAATATTAAGTTTTATCTCATAATACAAAAATCTTAAATCCCTGGGATTATGCGGGATTTTGGTGAGATCTCTTGCAAGCCCTAAGCATTCCCGTTTTAAACATATGTCTGCAACTGTGAAAAGTGCAAGTTTGTCTCTCGGAAAGATTTCAAAGGTTGTTAAAAATTCTTTTGACAGAACATTTTTAGTTATTGCTCTTTCGTTTAATATGAGAGTTAATAGTTTAAGATAAACCTGATTGTTAGTAACGGCTTCTATTGCTTGTGTTGTCTGATTAGCCTGTACATATGCCAGTGCCAGTGCAAATTTATACTTCGGTTCATTAACTTTTTCACAAAGTATGTTGAAATATTTTTTTGCTTTTAGAGTCTGGTATTTAAACAGACAAGCTACTCCTGCGATGTATAAAATATCAGGGGAAGAAGAAGGGTTTAATTTTTCGGCAAGAGAAATGACATGAGTGTAGTTCATTAAATCAAATTCCAGTTGAATAATGAATTTTATAACTTCAGGATTCTTGGAATTGGCAAGTTTTGTTTCAACTATGTTTAATGAATGATCATCATTTATTGCATAACATGTTTTTGCGAGAATAAGTTCGCATATTTCATTTAATTGCGGCTGTTTTTCGAGTATTTCTTTTGCTTTTTGATATTCTCCAAGAGTATAATATGCGTCTGCAAGTTCCTGATAACAAAAATCTTTTGCAATTGTATCCGCATAGCTTACGGTTTCTTTGTATAATCTTGCTTTATTAAGCAGAGCAAGATATAACTTTAAATCTTCGGGTTTATTAGTCAGGGTATATAATTTTCTTGCTACATGAATTCTTTTTTGTGTATTATTACTCAACAGTTTTATTTGGAGTTTTAGTGCATCTATATGGTTAGGTGATGCTTCCAGCAGTTTTTCCGTATAATGCTGCGCTCGCTCAATATTACCGGAGAAGAAATAGACCTCTGCCAGCTCATAAATAATTTCTGATGTTTCCTCCGGTGTATCGGAGATTTCCAGAAGTTTGTATAAAATTTCGATTGCCTGTTTGTAATAACCCTTTTCTTTTAATAAGAACATTTCCTGCAGTAATTCTTTAATCATTCTTCTTTAATCCGCTTAATAAATTAGTTACAAATCCTTTATTTTGTTGTATTTCTTCCTCTTCTTTTGGTTTAGTATTTATTATGACCAGAACTTCGTCATCGCCTGCCATTTTTAAGTTATTTCTTGCAATGGCTTCAAGACTGGATGCTGCGGAAAAATCCGCTATATCTTCTTTTAGCTGTTTGTTTCTTAATTCTGCTTTATCTTTTGTTTTTTGCAGCTGTGCAATTTTTGATTGGTAAGATATAAGTTTTGAAATATTAAGTACTGCGCCGCATGTAATTTGGACAAGGCACAGGAGCAGAACAATCGTAAGAAAAGAATAATAAAATCCGACAGGTGTATAAGGGCGTTTTTTCTTATTTCCCCTTTTTTTATCTGTTGAAATTTTTATATTATTTACTTTTTTTGTCATCAAAGCCTAAATCCTGTAGAAAATTTTATTTCTGAACCTGTTACTCCTGTCTGGGTGTTATATCTCTGTGCAACACCAAGCTCAAAGTTTAACGCTTCAAGACGTTTTATTAGAGAGGGAGAGTAAACGAGTACTACTTCTCCTTTTTTTAACGGAATATTTGTATATGATGTAAATCCGCTCCTGATTTTAAACTGATCGGTAAGTTTTACTTCCGGTGACAATTTAAAGCAGTTTGAATAAGTTCCGAGGTTTTGTTTGGAAGTTGTTAAATATTGTGATTTTAAAGCAAACCTGCCGGCATCGTATGTTGTAAACAGGTTAGTACAGTCTTCCATTTGTGCTTTATCGAGCCCTCTGCTGTATCCTGCGCCGAATGAGAATTTACCGGCCTGCTCTACCGCGGAACCTTTAATTGATGCTACGCTTCTTGATGCTTCCCGTACATAAGCATTCTGTGTAAACACACTTCTGCCGGTAATAGCATTTGATGATTGGTTTGTATTAATTGGTGAATGAAACATGTTAGTAGGTAATATAAGTGTTGGTTTATTGATATTTTTATCCAGATAAACTTCACCTATCGGTGTGTCATCATATATCAAGCTGCTTTCTATACTAAAAGTATTTGGATCATCAGTCGGTGTAGGTGTTATGCTGTCATAGAAACTTATTGATGGAAGCGGACGGTCGGTTGTTGAACTGTCTCTTGATAATACGGCTTCCGGTTCGTTTCCTATAGGGGTGAACCTGTCTGCCTCTGCGCTGAAAACTGCAGGCAGAGTAAAAAGACTGATAAGGCAGGTTGTTATAAGCTTCTTTATCATACTTCAATTTTAGCCTATGAAGGCGAACTTTTCAATACGGGTAAAAAATTAATTCTCTTTTAGTTCTTTAAGTATATTATTAATATTATCGTTTAAATCTTTCAAAGTTTTATCATTGTATATAACAAAATCCGAGTTTTTAATTTTGTTTTCTTCTCCCTCCTGCCATTTTATTCTCAGGAGTGCTTCTTCTTTTGTAAATCCGTTTCTTTTCATTAAGCGCTCAAGTCGCAGAGATTCATCCGCGCTTATAAAAATCGTGTAATCAAACAGGTCTTTCATTCCCGCCTCAAATAATAACGGAACGGATATAAATACAGGCTTATCTGTGCGGATGTTTTCAATAATTTTTTTTATTTTAGGGTGAATTATTTTTTCAAGTTTTTGTTTTAATTCCGGATTTTGAAAAACAAGTGCGCCCAATTTTTTTCTGGAAACAGCGCCGTTTTCAAATACATCATAATTTTTAAACGTTTCTTTTACTTCTATAGAAGACTCGAGGATTTGATGGGTAAATTTGTCCGTGTCATAAACCTCATACCCTTTATCCGATAAGATTTTTTCAACTTCGGATTTGCCTGCTGCAATATTTCCTGTGATTGCGATTTTAACCATTTTGTGAAAGTTTCTCCAGATACCTTTTAAGCTCCCTTATCTGAAGCGGTTTAATCGGTTTTACTTCTCCGCGTTTAAGGTCGCCGATTGTAATGGTTGCGTGCTGTACGCGTTTTAATGATTTGACTTTAAACCCGAGGTGTTCAAACATTTTTCTTATCTGCCTGTTCAATCCTTGATACAAAGTAACCTGCATCATTGTTGAGTTTGATGATGTTTCAATTACTGTAACATCGGCGTAGGCTTTTTTATCCGGTTCTATTTCTATCCCTGCCGCCATTTTTCTGATGTGTTCCGCGTTAATCCTGCCGTCAACCGATACGATATAAATCTTTGGAACTTTAACGGACGGATGCGTCAGCGCATTTATTAAGTCGCCGTCATTGGTTAAAATAATGAGACCGGAAGAATCTTTGTCCAGCCGCCCTACCGGTTTCAAATGGCGTAATTCGGCAGGTATTACGTCATAGATGGTTTTTCTGCCCTTTTCATCATCAGATGTCGTAATATATCCTGCGGGTTTGTAAAATCTGTAATACTCATGCTTTTGAGGATGGATAAGTTTTTTGTTTACAAAAACCTTGTCTTTTTCGGTTACTTTGAACCCGAGTTCTGTAACGGTCTTTCCGTTAACCTGTACTTTGCCGGAGGTTATTAACTCATCGGCGTCTCTACGGCTGCATATCCCTGATTGAGCGATGTATTTATTTAAGCGATACTGCATGCCTCACCTTCAAAAGCTTTTTGTAAAATTTCGGGCATTTTTCTGTAGAGTTTGCCGGCGTTGTTTATTGCAACCGTGTCAAACTCTGCCTGTATGTAAAGTGTTCCGTCATTCTTGTTCTTTATTGTCTGATAGAACGTAACCGACAGCGGGGTTACTTTTTTTATTGAAGTCTCAATAATAATACTGTCATTAATTTTAGCAGATGCCTTGTACCTTACATTCATATTTACAACAGGGATAGCAATATCTTTTGATTTTAAATCAATAAGATTAAGCCCGAGTTTCTCACAGAGTTCAACCCGCCCTGCTTCTAACCAGCGTAAATATGCACCGTGCCATACAACGCCGTAGGCGTCGGTGTCTGCGTAATAAACTTTTTGTTCAAAAATATGTTTCATAATACGTTGATTATATCACACAAAAAGAAAGGAGTAATATATGAAATACGTTTGTACTGTTTGTAACTGGGTTTATGATGAGGAGGAGGAAGGAAAAAAGTTCAGCGATGAACCGGATGATTATGTGTGCCCGTTGTGCGGTGCGGGGAAAGAAAAATTTGAAGAAGTAATATAAATATTCATAAAGCGGCGGCGCGGTTTTAACCGCGCCGCCCTCTCTCTTAGCTTAATACCCTCTTACTTATTTCATAGCAAAAGTCATATCTGCTTCTACCGCAACTTTACCGTCAACGGTGCCTTTCGCATGGCATTTGCTTACTGGTCCTTTTACGGCAGTTAATTCAATAAACATGTCAAGCCTGTCTCCCGGACGTACAATGTTTTTAAATCTTACATTTTCTAAGCCTGCAAATAAAGCCAGTTTACCTTTGAATTGCGGCATAGTCAGTAAAATAGGTGCAGAGCATTGAGCCATGGCTTCTAATTGCAAAACTCCCGGCATGATTGGATTCCCCGGAAAATGTCCCTGAAAGAAGCCTTCGTTCATTGTGAGGTTTTTATAACCCTTTGCGTATTTGCCCGGTACGCATTCAACAATTCTGTCTACCAGCAAAAACGGGTATCTGTGCGGTATCATCTCCATAATCTGCATTGTATCAAAGCTTAAAATCTCTTCTTTCATCTCTTCTGTCATGATTTTCTCCTTTACTATAATTTAATCAACTTATCTTTCAGTATTTTGGCTACTTTTATGTGAACGGCATGTCCTGCTTCTTTAACAAGAATTTGTGCCCGCATATCAAGCGGTGAAACCCCTGTTAGGAATAAATCTCCGAATAAATCGAGCATTTTGTGTTTAACAGGCTCTGACTCGGAGCGCAATTCAGTTGTGAAGCCGTCTTCTACAAGCCCTACCGTGTTATCAACGGTAACGCCCTTGGCAAAACCGAGCATCTGGAATTTTTTAAGATCTTTATAAAAACCAAAGGTTCTTGCCTCAATTATTTCTTCCTTGTTTTTAAAATCAAAACTTACCCACCTGCGCCGTAAATCTTTGTGGTCATAGTTTACTGCATAAGAGATATTCAAGTCTTTATCGGGAAGAATAACCATGCTCGTTTTTCCGTTCAGGTAATACACCGGTTCCGATACCGTGTAGAGCGTCTTTTCTTTTTTTGCGGTAATCCCTGCTTTTTTAAACGCTTCAACCCAGACTTTTGAACTTCCGTCAAAAATCGGCATTTCCGGCTTGGAGATATACACATCAATTGCCGTAATACCGCAGAAGGCGCACGCCGCCATAAAGTGTTCGCACAGCATGGCTTTGTATTTGTAATCGCCTAAAAGTGTTCTGTGTTCTTTGCTGCAAAGTGTTACACAGTGGTCTGTGGAATAAACATTGTCAACGGTTGCTTCAAAACCAACGTCGGCTCCTTCAACGAAGATACGGATTTTATCCCCGCGCGACGGTTTTATTACCACATCGCACTGATAATTCTTCATTAAAGTATTTCCTGAAAGTTTGATTTCGTTTAAAATTGTTGACATTACACGGTTTCCATTTGCTGTTCTTCAAGGAATGAACTTAAAATCGGTTCATATTTTTTGAACTTCATAATATAGTTGCCTGCATCCTTCATTGTTTTCAACTGCTTGATAAATTCTTTTCTCGGAACTGCAGGTATACCGATGATGATTGATTTTTCAGGGAAACTCTTAGTAACGCCTGCTTTTGCGGTAATAATTGTATCGTCGCCGATTGTAATGTGGTCGGCAAGACCTGCCTGACCTGCAATAACAACGCGGTCGCCGATTACACAGCTGCCTGCAATACCTACCTGGGAGACAATCATACAGCCTTTGCCGATTTTACAATTGTGTCCTATCATTACGAGGTCGTCAATTTTTGTGTTTTCACCGATAACAGTGTCTTCAATAGTACCTCTGTCGATTGCAGAGTTTGCGCCGATTTCTACGTTATCGCCGATTACTACTGAGCCGATTGACGGGATTTTGAAGATTACCTGTTCGGTATTGTTTTCTTTAATAGAACCGTCGTGGCGAGCCTGTTCAATATTGTTCGGGCTTTCTGTTACAAAACTGAACCCGTCGGCGCCTAATGAAACACCATGATGAAGAATAACGCTGTTACCTACTTTTACTCTGTCACCGATGTTTACGCCGGGGTGGAAGAAACAGTTGCTGCCGATTATTGCACCGTTTCCGATGTAGGAGTTTGCAAGAATTTTGGTATTGTCACCGATGACGGCGCCTTTTGCAACTACAACATTCGGACCGAGTGATACATTTGCGCCGAGTTTTGCTTCGGGATGCACAACTGCTGTCGGGTGAACATCTTTGTTTGTTTCGGGTTCTTCGTAGAACATAGTGATTAACTTCATCATTGCAAGACGCGGACGTTCTACTTCGATTGTGGAAATTGTGTCAATGTTTACACCTAACGGAACAAGAACGGCTTTTGCCTTCGTAGAAGCGATGTTTGCGATTTCTTCTTCTGACAATGCAAGCGCAAGTGTGTTTTCGTCTGCAATCAGCGGAGGTGCAAGTCTTGTAATTGTTGCATCAGATACTTTTGACAGCATTCCGCCTGTAATTTGTGCAATTTGTTCAAGTGTAAATGACTTCATATTTTATCTCCTTATTTATTATTAATCTTGTTTATTATCCCCGTTGTGGACTTCCCGTCAACAAACTTAATGAACTTAACTTTTATATTGTTTTTAAGTATAACATCACGCTCGGGCAGTGTGTCAAGGGTATAATCTCCGCCTTTGGTGTAAAAATCCGGTTTAATTTCATCGATGAGCGCTGCCGGTGACTCTTCATCAAAAAGAACAGCATAATCAACGGCAGAAAGAGCGCATAATACTTCCGCGCGGTCGTTTTCGTTGTTTATCGGGCGCCCTTCACCTTTTATTGCACGGACGGATTTGTCAGAATTAACAAGAACGATTAATTTGTCGGCGCAGGATTTGGTTTCCTGAAGGTATCGTACGTGCCCTATATGCAGAATATCAAAACATCCGTTTGTAACAACAATAGTTTGATTTTTTGCGCGCAAATCTTTAACTATATCTTTTATTTTGTTTCTGCTTACAAAAATCCCCATATAACTCCTTAATTAAAGTAATACTATTCTAGCAAAAAATAAACGAAAAATCTTCTTGTATTACGAAAAGTTACGGGAAAAGTTTAGTATTTGGGCTTTGTTTTCTGCTGCTGGGTAAAATATAGCGGGAATGCGGGGCGGATTTTTTGTTCCCTCTCCTGCGGGGCGGATTTTCGGTAGGGCGATGCGAGCGCAAGCGAGCAAGCCCGTAAGGTGTAGGAAAATGTGGAATTTTCCTACACCCCGAATAATCCAAGATAGAGGGCAGGAATTTCTTAGCAAACGACAGTGAGCATAGAAATTTTGGGGGGGATTTCCCTCCCCCCCCCAAAAAAAAAGAAATGCGGGCTTTGCAGCCCGCAAGTGTAAAGCACATAACCGTTTCACAGCACGGTTACTATTTAGGTAATCTATTTTAATTTACTTATTACT
>CALUTH010000028.1 GCA_944323635.1 Candidatus Gastranaerophilales bacterium | reverse complement strand
TGTAACAACTATCCCAAAATCTCCTCCAAAATTATGGAATACTTATACTGACTCCAAAAAGTCAGTTTTTTTTTATGAATTTGCATGAAAAATAATAAATATCCGGCAATACAGTTTATTTTATTGTAATTTCATACTATAAAAGCGGATGTTTGCATACAAAAAAGTTTTTATAATAAAATATTAATATGGGGAGGGTATTAAGGCATGGAGAAAAATTGTCCTTTCGGGAACAGTAAATGTACATCTGATTGTGCATTATTTATATCCGGTGACGAGTTGAACGAATTAATGGCGGCGCGTTTGTCCTCAATAGGTATTATTGATAAAAAAAACGGTTCCTGCTCGCTTAAAGTTCTTGCCCTCTCCGGCGGAAGATTTATTTTTGAGAATACTAATATAGCGAAAAGATTTTAAATATGTCAGAAAAAAAACTTTATTCATGGATTTTTTATATAACATTATTCGGTCTGTGCTTTGTACTTGCAAACCATACCTCGGGTTATGATTATGACCTGTGGGCACGTATAATTGTAGGAAAAGTGTTCTGGGCAACAGGACATGTCTTAAAACACGACTTTTTATCCTATACGCCGTCTCATATCTGGTATGATCATGAATGGGGCTCGGGGACTTTTTGTTTCTATCCAGTGCAATTGTTGTTCGGGCCTATCGGGCTTGTTGTACTACAGGCTGTGTTTATATATTTAACCTTTTTCTTCTGTATAAAAACAATTAAACTACGGATGGGAGAGAAGTATTCACACAATATACTTCTTTTTATGCTGACACTTTTTGTGTATAATCGCTGTATTTGCCTGCCGGTTCGATGCCAGATGTTTACCTTCCTGTTTGTTTCAATTGTTATTTATATTCTGGAGCGGGCACGGGTCGGTAAAAATAAAACACTGATAATTCTGCCGTTTTTAATTCTTATTTGGAACAATCTTCACGGCGGTGTTGTTTCGGGGCTAGGGATAATTTTTATGTACGCGGTTGGCGAAATGCTTTCAAGGCGTCCGTTTAAAAAGTATCTTATTACGCTTGCCTGTTCGCTGCCTTTATTAATTATAAACCCCTACGGGATTAAGTATCTGGACTTTCTGTTTATGGCTACAACTATGCAAAGACAGGATATTATTGAATTCTGGAGTGTATTCCATCCGTTCCATTTCAAGAAGTGTATTAATTTCTTCTGCTGGTCGGGTGTCGTTATCCTTGTTGAAGCGTTTTTCCTTCTTAAAGGACTTGTACAGAAAGGTTTTGTTCGTTTTGTCAAAGAATTTGATTACACAAAGTGGATAATTCTTGTTGTGACAGGATACCTTGGATTTAGCCATGTAAAACTTATTCCTATTTTTATGATTTCGGCATTATGTTTTTGTTATGAGAATGTTTATAAACTCGTTCCGAAATCTGATTTATGCAAAGTCTGGTCACTGATTTTTGTTTATATTCTTATTGCGGGTGTGGGAATTTTTGCTCCGACAACTGCCAAAGCTACCTGGGCAATGTATCCTTTAAAGGAAGTAGAGTTTATTCGAATGAACGATTTGAAGGGCAGGGCTATTGTTTCTTACGGGCATGGGAGTTACTGTACCTATAAGTTTTTCCCGAATCTTAAAGTATATATGGACGGCAGGTATGAAGAAGTCTGGGATGAAGAAATATTTATGCACTTAAAAGTATTTCAGGAAATGGGGTATGCGTGGGGTGAAATACTAGTACGTTATCCTGCCGATGTTATTATGATAGAGAAAAATTCTCCGGTGTATAATTATATAGAAAAAGAATTTCCTGAGTGGAAACTTGTTTATGAAGGCGATATATCAGGCGTGTTTATCAAAAATCCGAAACCGCTTTCAGAGTACAAACTCCCGCCGGAAGATATTGAGTATTATCAGAAAACAATGTTTGATACTGATATAACACAGGAATTTTTGAAGGATTATATTCCCAAATTTATGAAATCGGAAGAGTACAATGCAAAATAGTTTAAATTATACATGTTTATTTGGCGGCGGCGGTGCGCGCGGGTTTGCTTATTGCGGAGCAATAAAGGCGCTTGAAAAACTGGGCGTTAATGTTGAAATGACAGGTGGCTCCTCTGTGGGGTCAATATTTGCGGCGCTGCTTGCAGCGGGGTATACTTCGGATGAAATGAAAGATATTTTTATTAAAGTAAACTTTGACCTGTTTAGAGATATACATTTCGGGCTGGGTAAGGATTTTGCGCTTTCTAAAGGGGATATTTTTACGGACTGGATAAGAGAACTTTTGCAGGCTAAGGTTTGGGCAGGACAGCCTGAAAATTGTGATAAGCCGGTTACTTTCAAAGATATAGATAAGCCGCTGGTTATTATTACGACTAACCTTTCAAATTTTAGATGTCAGGAATTTTCTAAGTACACTACGCCTGATTACGAGGTTGCACAGGCCGTAAGGATTTCCTGCAGTATGCCGGGGCTTATGACACCGGTTAATTTTGAAGATGATGAAAAACTCGTTGACGGCGACCTGCAAAAAAGTATGCCGATGTGGCAGTTGTCCGGTACGCTTAATAAAAAAAGCGGACGTATAATAGAGTTTCGCCTTGAAGGCGACTATAGCGGACGGGAAAAAAATGCCGTTGACTTTTTGAATACCATTTACTCCTGTATGACTTATGTTTCAACAGAGTTTGTTTCAAATATATACAGAAAAAATGACAGGTATGAATGTATAAAAATCAATACACGCGATACTATTATTGTTGATTTTAATATGTCAAAAGAAGCGCGGAATGACCTTTATGCGATGGGGTATGATGATACTGTCAATTATTTTAAAAACTTCCTGCCGCTGAAAAAAAGGTTTTTGCTTGAAAAATACAAAACCCTGTTTATCTTGTTTAAAGAAATTGAAATGGCGCTAAAATCGGGCAATGTTACTAAGACAAAGGTTTTAACGGGCTCTCTGTTTATGGAACTTGCAGATTGCAGGGACAATATTGATGAATATATTTACAAAGACTGTCTGGAACTGAAAAATCAACTAAAACCGTCAATAAAACAAAATATTTTATTCGGTGAGAGATTTGACAGAACAGACGGGCTTAAAAATGCAATAAGAAACCTTATATCTTCATCTGCCGTAAAGATTAAAGATATAGAGAATTACATTCATAATAATCCCGTTTAATGCCGGCTTGTTATATTTGCGGGTACATATCAATGATTTGATTTATTCCGCCCTGCGCAATATCAAAAATTTCAAGCATTGTTGATTTACTGAACGGATTACCTTCGGCTGTTGTTTGGAAATCTACAACCTTACCGCTTTTTGTGAGGATAATATTTGAATCTGCTTCTGCGTGCGAGTCTTCAAGATAATTCAAATCAAGGAGAACTTCTCCGTTAACTATACCAGCAGATACTGCTGCAATGGGTTCAATTATCGGATTTTCTTTAAGTACGCCCTGTTCTATTAATTTTTTAAAGGCGTCCGATAAGGCTATGAAACCACCGCAAATGCTTGCTGTTCTTGTTCCTCCGTCTGCCTGAATAACATCTGCATCAATGGTTATAGTTAAGTCCGGCATTTTGCTTAAGTCTGCGCAGGCACGCATTGAGCGTCCGATTAGTCTTTGAATTTCCTGCGTGCGTCCTGATACTTTTTCTCTTTCGCGTTTGCAGCGGATGTTTGTTGCTGACGGAAGGAGCGAGTATTCCGCGGTAATCCAGCCTCTGTTATCGCTCTCATCCATCCATTTGGGCTTTTTTGTTTCTACGGATGCGGTTGTGATTACTTTTGTATCGCCAAATTCTACCAGTACCGACCCTAAAGCGTGTTTGGTAAAGTTTCTTGTAAATTTAATCGGTCTTAATTCGTTATTTTTTCTTCCGTCGTTTCTCATTTTCTCTGTTCTCCCATTGAATAGTCCCAGATATAGATTTGACCGCAGTATTTACACACAGCGTGCTGGTTCATAAACAGCAGGTCTGGAATGAATGTGTATCCGTCAACCGTAATTTCTATATCGCCGTTTTTATTATATTTCTGCGAAAAAACGCGGCTGCCCTTGTAGTCGGGCGCAAACATAAGTTCAAATTTATCAATTGAACCGCAGTTTTTGCAGACAAACATTACTCGTAATCCTCCATTGCCCTGTCCAGTATTCTCGGGTCGAGTTGTTTTGTCCCGTTCTTTACCGCTTTTCGTTGTTCGCGTTTGTAGCCGGTTAAGAGCTTCTTATACCAGAGTGTCCATGTTATAGAACGCATCGGCAGCAGGAACATTACTATAATTGAAGAAATCGATGTTGATTCAATAAGGCTGTAAAAGTCGTGTGCCGTAAGCTGCAGTACAGGGAAAAGCATTGTACTGTCCGAAATATTAAGCGCACCGAAAAACAGTTTCCCGAGTCCTATCAGGCTGATAAGATAACAAAAGAGTTTAGGGATAATTACAACTGAAACAAGCCCTGTAAGAATGAGTAGTATAAAGGTTGAAAGAAAGTGCCCTTTTACCATATTAAAACTGGTTTTGAATGCGTTAATCGCGTTTGGTTTTTCATCAAACGTAAAAACCTGAAATACCAGTACAAAGTATACAAATAAAATTACTGCCGGTATCCAGAATATCGGAAGTACTGAAAGTACTAGAAGGATACTTATAATAAGCCATAATAGTACAAATTGGAAAGTGTTTTGTGTTATAAGTGATTTATGGGCATTAATGTCATAAATATTGCCGGATTTTATCATGTTTGATGTTATGGAGTTTATTGCTCCGTATGCAACAAGGTATTCCCAGAATGCTTTTAAAAGGATAATTAGTCCCGGGAGTGTGATTAGCAGCATTACAGCAAACGTATTCAGCGGGTCTTGAAAGAACTCGTGTTTTGCCGCAAGGGCAGGCAGGATAAGTGTATAAATCCCTGCAAGAATAAATATAACGACAAGTCCGAGTATTTGTCCGAAAACAGGGAATGCCATATACTTTCCCCAGGAAGCAAAGTGTTTGAAGTAATATTTTATACCATCTTGAAAAACGGTAATTGCATTTTTTATATCCGATGTGTCTGCCATTATTTTATTCCTCTGTTTTTACTTATTGTATCAGAAAATTTTGCTTAAAAACAAATTTTGGAATATTCGCATTTGTTGTTATTGCAGCATTTTAAACTGCTTTCGTTTAATGCCGAAATTTGTTTTGCCGTTGTTGTCAGCTGTGTTTCATATTCCTGCAAAAGATTTTTGTCTGATTTTATCAGTATATTTTGATTATTTTTAAGATCTATATATACAAAACTTATTCCTTCTGTTGTTTGTAAATATTTGCTTAAGGCGGACAGATAGACCATTGTTTGATAATCGTATTTAGCATCTTCCGGTGCGCTGCCGGTTTTGTAGTCCAGAATAAAGTACTCATTGCTGTTTTTAACAACAGCATCCAGCCTCCCTCCAAACCAGTAGCCGTCAAGCTGTACGTTGAGTGTAAATTCTGTCTTTACCGGAGTGAGTTTAAAGTATTCGTTTGATTTCAACTTATTCCAGAGCGCCTGTTCGCTTTCGTTGAGCGATGGTTCAAACCTTGAAATATCTATTCCCGATAAATAATATCCTGCAATTGCGTGAATGTTTTTACCGCGCTCAAACGGTGTTGTTGACTGCGGCATCATAATATTTCTCACATAGCGCAAAAAATACTTCTTTTTGCACTGTTTGTAAGTCTTTAGCATTGCCGGTGATAAAATTTTAGGAGTATCCATACTTAACTTTAGTATATCATATAATTTTTGTGTTATAATAATTGAGGGATTATAGCAAGGAAATAAAATTGGTGTTATTAGAGGATTTAAATACTAAACAATCAATGCGTGAGGCTTTTGGCAAGACCCTTGAACAGCTTGGTAAAGAAGATAAGAATGTTGTAGCGCTTGATGCGGATTTGTCGGGCTCTACGCAGACAAAGTTTTTTGCAAAGTCATTTCCCGAACGTTTTTTTGATGTGGGTATAGCGGAACAAAATCTTATTTCAACCGCGGTTGGACTTTCGATGGAAGGGAAAATACCCTTTGCCGCGACTTTTTCAATATTTGCCACAGGCAGAACGTACGACCAGATTAGAAACGGGGTTTGTTACCAGAATGCAAATGTAAAAATAATCGGAACACACGGCGGTTTAACGGTTGGCGAAGACGGGGCAACGCACCAGTCGCTTGAAGATGTCTCGCTTATGCGCGGTATCCCCAATATGACGGTAATAGTTCCGGCGGATGCAAGAGAATGTGCGGAGGCGGTCAGATTTGCTTACTCTCACAAGGGGCCTGTTTATATAAGAATTTCAAGAAACAGTGTGCCCGATATTTTCCCAGAAGGGTACAAATTGCAAAATAAGGCTTTAACCGTAACGGAGGGCAAGGACATAACTCTCTTTACAAACGGTGAAACCCTTGCTGAATCTATAAAGGCTGCCGGTATACTAGCGGAAAAAGGAATAAGTGTAAAAGTTGTCAATGTTCCTTTTGTAAAACCTCTGGATGTTGATGGTATAATAGAGGCAGCAGTTTCGACAGGCATGGCTGTAACTGTGGAAAACCATTCAATAATCGGCGGGCTCGGGTCGGCAATTTGTGAATCTTTGAGTGAAAGACATCCGCTGCCTATAGTTAGGATTGGGGTTGAAGATAAATTCGGACAGAGCGGTACGCCTGACGCGCTTTTAAAATTATACGGACTTGATACGGCTTCTATAGCAGGAAGGATTGAAAAAATTTATGATTCAATTAAGATCGGTAACTAAAAAATACAAAAATAATTATGCACTCAAAAATATTAACCTTGATATTTGTTCGGGTGAGTTTGTTTTTGTAACCGGAGCATCCGGTGCCGGCAAGTCTACGCTTATGAAACTTTTATATAAGGAAGAAACGCCTTCGAGCGGGACTATACTTATTGGCGGGGTTAATATTGCAAACCTTCCACCCGAAAATGTACCGAGTCTCAGAAGATGTATGGGAATTGTTTTTCAGGATTACAAGTTGTTACAAAACCAGACAGTATTTGATAATATTGCATACGTTATAAGAACTCTCGGTATGAGTTCGTCAGAAATAAAACAGAGAGTTACTATGGCATTAAAGGTTGTAGGACTTTCTGATAAAGCGAAGGCGAAGCCTTCGGAGCTTTCCGGCGGAGAACAGCAGCGTGTCAGTATTGCGCGTGCAATGGTTAACGGGCCCCCGCTTCTAATTGCCGATGAGCCTACCGGAAATCTTGACCCTAAAAACTCAATGGAAATTATGCAAATCTTGGAGCAGATTAATCAAAGAGGGATTACGGTAATTGTGTCAACCCACGATGCAAATATTGTAAACCACTTTAGAAAACGTGTATTAACACTGGGGAACGGTGAAATAATAAGAGACATTCAGGCAGGAACATATGACTAGTAGCGATAAAACACAAAATTTGAAATCTCAGGTAAAACGCCACATTCCAAAAGGCTGGCTTAGCGAACTAAGAATTACATACAGGCTGATAATGGAGGCGGTGAACGATATAAGAAGAACGGGGTTAATGATGAATTTAATCATTATTACCCTGATTGCAGCTATATTAACAATTTTCGGTGCGCTTTTCAGAACGGCAATTTCTTCTACAAAACTTGCAAATTCTCTTGAGAGTGTACTTGAGATTTCTGTGTATGTAAAGCCGAATGTTGATGCAAAACTTGTTAAAGACCAGATTGAACAGATAAAGGAAGTAAAGAAAATTACACTTATTCCGAAAGAAAAATCCTGGAAAGAGTTTCAGCCGACTTTAGGAATAACAATGACAGAAAATCCCCTGCCCGACGTTTTGCGGGTAAAGGTTAAAAAGCCGGCGGATACAATCCCTGTATTGAATAAAATTAAATCAACCTGTACGGGTGTTGAGGATGTCGGTTATGCAAAAGAACTCGGGCAAAAGGTTCAATTTATTACACATATTATAAATACAACGGCTGTCATTAGTGTAATAGTTGTCGCGCTGCTTACGATTACTATCATAAACAATACAATACAGCTTGTTATCCAGTCGCGAAAAGAAGAAATTGAAATTATGCGGCTTATGGGGGTATCTAACAGATATATAAGAGTGCCTTTTCTTTTGCAAGGGGCGTTTTACGGGTGTGTTGCAGGGTTTATTTCTATAATTCCTTTAAACGTTGTGCAGGGAGTATTGTTAAAAATTCATGCTTTTGCGATGGTTCCATCCCCGCCGCTAGCACAGAATGTAGTGATTACTACTCTTATGATTATAGGTATTGTTTTTGGCGCCGGCGGAAGTTGGCTTTCTATAAAGAAACATTTACAGGTATAAAAATTACACGAAATGTGGTATTATAAAATTAACAGTGGAATTAATATATGGATAAAACAATAGAATTAGTAAATAATGTAAAAGATATACATTCAATGCCTAGCGTAATAGTAAAGGCACTAAACGTCATGAAAGACCCTAACAGCGGGATGAAAGAACTTGGAGATATTGTAGTTTTTGACCCGTCATTAACAGTTAAGTTCCTCGCGCTGGTAAATTCGGCTTACTATGGTTTTTCACAGCAAATAAGTTCAATTAATATTGCGCTTTCTTTGCTTGGTATGAATAAAGTTAAAAACATTATTATTACTGTAGCGATGAAACCTATGATGTCTAATCAAGGGGATAAAGAAATTTGGCGCCATGCTATAAAAGTTGCTGCAGGCTGTGAACACTTAGCAAAGATGGGTAGTGTTACCAAGGCTGATGAAATATTTATTGCGGGCTTTATGCACGATATAGGCAAGCTTGTTCTTAATGCGAACGATCCTGCGCTTTATGAGAAAGTAACACAGGAAGTCGCAGAAGGTGCCTATATACTTGATGCTGAGAAAAAGTATTTTGACAGTGATCACACAAAAACAGGCGCATTGATTGCAAAAAGGTGGCAGCTGCCGGTATTTTTGACCAATATAATCAAATATCACCATAACCCGAAATTGTCTTCTATGCCTGCAATTTGTAATATTGTTTATAACGTGGATATGATGGTAAGGGATGATTTTAAACCCGATTTGCTGGATAAAGAATTTATCCTCGGTTTAGGGCTTGAAGAAACCGAAGTTTATGAATTGAGAGAGACAATTCTGCAAAAAGCTAATATCATGATTTCTGAACTTCAATAGACAACAAATCACCGGAGGCTGTTTAATGAAAGCAGGAGTGCTAATAGTATCAAATGATAAAACAGTCTTTGATTTTATAAGACCAAAACTTGTTTTACTCAGAAATAATGATGCGGTGTATGAGTGTAATTATGCTGATGCGGAAGAAAGTATTTCCGGGTTAAATCCGCAGATTGTAATTCTTCACTGCGGGTATGATTTGCACGGGTTTACAAACCTTGCTAAAAAAATAGATACCCCGCTTATTGCCTGTTTTGATGATTTTAATCCGGAGTATCTTTTAACTGCGTGTGATTGCGGTATTTCTGATTTTTTTACAAAAAAATCTTCGCCTGAAGAAATCCTTGCGCGGGTAATGTTTTTACTTAAAAACAGGAATGTTAAGGAAAAACAAAATTCGGAATTTGATATTTTAAAAGAAAACGGTATTGTTGATGCTTACGGGTTTTATACCAATCCTGCAAAAGTTTTCCCGTATTTTTTAGGCAAGCATGATTACGGTACATTTATACTTCTCTCATCCGGTGTTAAGGATTTAAGAAGTACAATTGCTGAGTGTTTGCGTGAGTCTGATGTTAGGGCAAGCGGTTATGGCAATATTTGTTATATTTTTATGCCTGATACTGATATAGACGGCTCTGTGGCGGTATTAAAGAAAATTTCGGTAAACGCAGCGGATGTGCATGCGGGTATTTGCTCGCATTACGGTAATAAGGAATTTTCGCAAATAAATAATATTCTTGAAAATGCCCTGAATGTGGCAACCGGTTCCAATAAGGAATATATAATTATAGATGATAACCTTACTCCGTCAGGAAACTGGATAGAGAAAATAAGTACAGGAAAGAAAAATTTTAAACTCTTCAAGCAGGAGTTTAATAAGATGCTGGAACAGGTTTTGACGCCGGTGTTTTATCAGATGCAGGCAAAGTATGAACAGAAACTGTATAACTCAAAGTTTTTCCATAATATAACCCCTGAGGTTAGTGTATTTAAAATTATGGGAGAGTACTTTGACAGTGAATTCAGGGTTAAGAGTTCCGGGTTTTCGGCAGTCAGTATTGAGATTATACATAACACAAAAGAAAAACGGATTACGATAGATATAAATGATCTGGAGCCTAAGACGCTTGAAGTCCTGCTTGAAGAGTTTATAGAAGAGCATAAAATGTATATGGAGGAATTATGTTAAAACCAGATGAGAGTTTGTTGTTGATAATTGATATTCAGGAAAAACTTGTGCGGGCATGCGCTCATCCTGAAAGTATTGTTAAAAAAGCTTCAATCCTCGGCGAGGCTGCAAGAATTCTATCAATACCGGTTGTTGTAACCGAGCAATATCCGCAGGGGCTGGGCGAGACGGTTGAACCTTTAAAGGCGGCGCTTGGCAACGGGGCTCATTATGTTGAAAAGACTTCTTTTTCTGCTTTAAGGGAAGAAGGTTTTAAAGAGAAACTTGCATCTTTTGGGAAAAAGCAAATAATTTTGGGCGGGATTGAAACCCATATTTGTGTATACCAAACCTGCGCGGAACTTCTTGAAGAAGGGTATGAAGTTTATGTTGTAAAAGAAGTTACATCAAGCAGAAAAGAGTATGATTATAATACCGGACTTGAATTAATGAAGTCCGACGGTGCAAAACTTACCTGCGTTGAGGCGGTACTCTTTGAGTGGCTCGGCGGCTCAAAACACCCGAGTTTTAAAGAAGTACAAAAACTTATTAAGGGGTAAAGGGCTAAGTGGTAAATGGAATAATGATAAATAAAGAGGCGGGCTGCGAAGCAGCCCGCCTCTTTTGTTTTATTTGTTTCTATATAGCATTAAGTTCATCTCTTTTTAGAGTAATGTCAAAATCATCATTTAACTGAATTTTTATTTCTTTACCGGCTTTAGCGTTGTAATTTAAACCCTTGAAGACGCTGCCTGCAATTAAACCTACACCGCCGCCGACAGGCATACCGATTGCAAGACAGGCGATACCGACTTCACCGACAATAGCACCGACAATTGCGCCGATACCGGTACCGATACCGAAGAGACCGACAGTGTAACCTGCTGCTTTACCGAAGGCTGCCCAGGTGGATTTTTTGAGCGCGGAATTTTTGGAGTAAACTCTTGCGCTAATATCACCGCGTTGTCCGGTCGGGAGTACGATTTCATTTAATTTAATGAATGCCTGTGCATTTCTGTTCCAGTATCTTGTCGGGATAACTTCTGTTACTTCACCGTAAATCATTGTTCCGGCAGGAAGAAGGATGGTATCTTCCATTGTTTTAAAGTCTTCATTTAAAACGAAACTGACAGGGTCTCCTATCTGTGCTGTTTTAGTTGAAAAATTATCTGCAAAAGCAACTTTTATAACATTGCCTGCTTTTATTGAGATTTTTTCTTCTGAAACACTGATTGAACGTACGGGAGATTTTTTGTAATAAGAGTGTTCGATTTTTGCTGTTTGGGTTTTGACGGGAATCTGATTCATGTCAATATCAGCGAGTGCCGGTATTCCCGTGAAATTGATAAATCCTGCAAGCAGGACTGCTGCGATAGTTTTCTTCATTTTTCTTTCTCCATTAATTAAACAGTTTGTGTAGTTTCAAAGTATTGTTTAAGCCAGCTTGTCGGCTTAACGTATCTGAAGCCGCCCTTGCCGCAAAAGCCTTCAAGAGCCTGCTGCGGGGTGGGGCGTCCGTGGAATACAAGAATTTTTGCATTAAGCGGTTCTTTGGCTTCTTTAAAGTAGCACATCGGGAATTTTTGCAGGCAGTTGCGCTTAAAACTTACACACCAGTTTGAATCCCAGTATTGCAGAATGCCTTTCTTTTCCATTTCGTAAGAGAGAAACGCCTGTTCATTCTTGTAAGTGTCACGGATGTGTGTTCCATACGTGTAAAAGTGTTCTATAATATCGGAGTGTTTATTTACTTCAAATCTAAAAACGGAGGAGTTGCCGATAATATCATTCGGGAAGTCCCAGTCTTTTACTATTCTGAACTCTCCGTCCACTTCAAAAAAGCAGTCAATATTGCTGCGGACAATAATATCAAGGTCAAGAAACAGTGCCTGCCCCTGTATGTCTTCAAGCTGTGAAAAAATACCGAGTTTTTTCCACCCTTTTTCCGTAAGTCCGTCATCATTTATTTTAGGAAGCGGTCTTGTTTCAACCTTAGGGTTAATACCTTTCGGGTCATCCGTAAAACAAATAAATCTGTGCGGGATGGTTAAGTTTTTCTCAACCATGGAAAATAGCCTGTTAACGTACTCGGGACCGAATTTTGTGCCCCATTTCATACATACAACGTTCTTTGTGACAGTTTCACCCATAAAGACCTCGTTTCATTAATTACTATGCTGTAAGTTTACCATACTTTTAAAGAATAATAAAGCAGAAATTTTCACGGGTTTGAGAAAAATTTTTAATTTTTCTCACAACCTTATGAAACATTATCAAGGATTTATGTCCCGTATTTCCTATATAACTTGATTTCCTTCGTTTGAAGCCGGATTTTAAAACTTCTAAATTTTTTACGTGAGGGAATGGTATTGTTGAACAGTTCACATTTTGGCATGTTAGTTTGTGAGCGGCATTATATTATTGTAATAAAATGTTACTCTAAATTTGACACTGACGGGATTTTAAAATAACATAATGTAGAAGGGGTATAGATACAATATGCACGAATATATATTCAGAATGAAAAAAGGTGAAATAGAAATAGAGCTTAAATCGGATGATTTAGAGTTTGTAGAGAGCCAGTTAAACAAATGGCGCGAAGAGTTGATTCATTCGCCCGAGGGGAATAATAATTAAGTATGCCAAAATACACATTTACTGTCCGCAAGGGCGGATGTGAAATAAGTTTAGTTACTGACGACAGGGATGCCATAGAGCAGCAGATTGCAATCTGGGTTCTTGCCCTGTCCCGAAGATCTCAGGAGGTTTTTACTCCGGAAACCGCGCAGGAACCGCGTCCTTTTATCCCTGAACCTATTGAAGAGACTGCGTTAACAGAGGTTTTTAATAATCCTCAGGATGGTCAGGCTTCTGCTGATTTGTTGCAGGAGAATGAAATCCAAAGGGATAACAATTCCCAAACAGCGGCAGAAAATGAACCGGAACAGGGTGGTTCTGAAATACAGCCTGATTTTTCACAGCCTTCACAGGACAATCCCGATTTGATTGATGGCGGACTGCCTGCCCCGCCGGCTGAAGTGTTTGAAAATCCGACACCGCATGATGCTGACTCTCACCAGCAAAACGACGCGGTGCAAGAGGGGACAGAGCATAATTTTGTGCAAATGGCTGATAAGGTTGAAGAGTTTGTAAATACTCTTGATAAGACGGATGTTATGACTGCAGAATCTCGCAAAGAGCAGGAAAATGCAATTACGATTAATAATCTGTTTAATGCTGAAAGCCCTGCTAATATGGATTTTGAATCAATACTGGAACATTCTGTTGATAATATTAGCAATGATTCTGTTATTAAAAAGGACGAAATCTTTTGTAAACTGGTGAAAGCAAATAATATAACGGACAGATTGGAATTGCTGTTGTTTACCGCGGATTATTTCTGCAAATATGATGCGCGTTTTACTTTTTCACTTAAACAAATTAACGGCAAATTGATGCACAACCTTGCGGTCATCGTTGACCACGGAATATTAAAAATAGCGCTTGATAATAATTACTTAGAACGTGCGGGAGAGAGCGAGTACCGCTTAACAGAGTACGGCAGGAGCGAAATTTATTCTAAAGCCGGTATATGGTCATAGTTCTAGACGGGTATTGATTGGTATTTTGCGTTTCGTGCGTTTACCGCGTAGCAGGCAACATTAAGTTTGGCGCTGACATCAAGAAAACTGCGGTAATTGTATGCGGCTTTATTCATTGCACTCATTATATCGTCCGCATCAACTCTTGATACAAGTGCGTCGTCCGAGTGATTATCCACTTTTTCCTGTGCGTATTTTTCTACTAATAATCTGTCAATAAAATCTCTTGCGCCAATAGCCATATACTCTTTTCTCCTTGTTTATTTTTATGTATATATAAAGTATATCTATATGAAAAAATTGCTTTTTGAACGCTGTTTTATTAAGTTTTGTTACATAATTTAAAACAAAATTCCTAAAATTGTATTATTGCTTAATATTTGGGAATTTATCATATATATAGTTGCAGGTTTGTGTAATCTCTGATTACCGAAATATTTTTTTTGATTCGGTAAAATAAACCCTCTTCTATATGGGGAGAAGATGTGCGGTGGTAACACCGTGTGGATGAGGGGAGAAAATTAACCCATATATTTCCCCATTTTACCCCTCTTGGACTATTCGGGGTGCCGGAAAATTCCACATTTCCCGACACCTATTCCAGACTTTTAAGGGGCTTGCTCGCTTGCACTTGGTATCGCCCCACCGAAAACCGCCTCCTATAAGGCGAGGGGAAAAATCGACCCACACCCTAATCCTCCCCGCAGGAGAGGTCAAAAACTCTCCCAAATTGTAACGAAACCTTAATAAATCTTTCAATGTAACGAAATGTAAAGATGAATTTAAAAAAGGCTGAAACCTTGATATAATCCCCTATATGATATGATATGATATGATGGGATGGGGGAACAGCAATTAATTTAAAACCGGTGTTTTTATGTAACTAGGGAATTAATTTAGCTACATAGAAAGGATGTTGAAATGGGAATTTATGACAAAATTATCGGCTTATTTACCAGAAAGCCGCAATCACTGGGCGAAGGGCTTGCGAGAGTTAAAAACATGTTTAATGCGTGCGGGGACGATTTGGCAAAAATACCAGGAGAAAGATTGTATAAAACTCCGGGTGGAAATTTGGTAGCAATACATAATCCTTATGGTAATACTTTAGGGGTTCAAAAATATATTATGCCTCATGAAAAAATAAACTATTCAGACTATGTCGGTAAACCTGCATATTTAAGTCGTACTTATAATAATACTGTTATTGGCGATACTAAGGTGAGACTTGATAGGTATACAAATCGGGCTACTTTTGCAGAAATGCCCGAAACGAAATTAGCTTCATTCTTTAGACGAAATTTTACAAATAAGAATAGAGTGTTTAAAGAGTCTCTTTATCCGGATAGTGTTCAGAAACTTAATCCTGACCTTGGGAAAACAAATAAGTGTGTAGCTAATTTTACAACTGTATCCGACAAGTCGCGGATTATACCGTATACTAAAGCTGTATCTATGGGCTTAAAAGTTTAGAATTTATAGCTTCCTTTAAAAAATACATAACGGGGATTATTATCTATTTGCATCATTACTGCCCGCGGAGTTTTGTAACAAATCGATTCAGGCGCTCCATAGCGATTTTAAGATTGTCAATGGAGTATGCATAAGATATTCTTAAAAATCCTTCGCCGCAGTTTCCGAAAGCAGTTCCCGGAACGACCGCGACTTTTTCTTCCATCAGGAATCTTGTTGCAAACTCTTCGCTTGTCATCCCGAATTCTTTTATTGACGGGAATACGTAAAAAGCGCCGTAGGGTTCAAAACATTCAAGTTTCATTTCTTTAAACGCGTTCATCAAAAATCTTCTGCGCTGATTGTACGCCTGACGCATTTGTTCAACGTCATTGTCCCCGTTTTTAAGCGCGTCTACTGCCGCGTACTGGCTTGTTGTCGGGGCGCACATTATTGCGTACTGGTGGATTTTTGTCATTTGCGAAATTATTTCTTTTGGCGCACACGCATACCCCAGACGCCAGCCGGTCATTGCGTACGCTTTAGAAAACCCGTTTATAAGTATAGTCCGCTCTTTTATCCCGTTAAGCGCCGCTATTGATACGTGACTGTCTTTGTAAGTAAGTGCCGAGTATATTTCGTCAGACATTACGTAAAGGTCTTTTTCTCTTATGATTTCTGCAATTGATTCTAAGTCCTCCCGCTCCATAATTGCGCCTGTAGGATTATTGGGGTACGGAAGGATTAAAACTTTTGTTTTGTCCGTAATTGCATTTAAAAGTTCTTCCGGTTTCAACCTGAATTCGTTTTCTTCTTTCAGATTAATAATTACCGGTTTGGCGTTTGCTAAGATTGCACACGGTTCGTACGAAACGTATGAAGGCTGCGGGATGATTACTTCATCACCCGGGTTAATAATTGCGCGCAAGCCGATGTCAATTGCCTCCGAGCCGCCTACTGTTACAAGAATTTCAGAATCCGGAGAGTAGTTTATCCCCTGTGTTCTTGAAATGTAGTTTGAGATTTCCTGACGCAGTTCTTTTAAGCCGGCATTTGATGTATAGAATGTTCGCCCCCGTTCAAGCGCATAAATCCCTTCATCTCTTATGTGCCACGGGGTGTCAAAATCCGGTTCACCAACGCCGAGCGATATTGCGTCTTTCATCTCGCTTACTATATCAAAAAATTTTCTTATGCCGGAGGGCTTTAACCCGAGAACTTTATCGGACAACGGTTTTGTCATGGGGTAATAACCTCGCGGTTGTCTGTGCGGTTTTGATTTATTATCGTACCGTGGTCTTTATATTTTTTAAGTATAAAGTGGGTTGCGGTGCTCAATACGCTCTCAAGGGTCGAGAGTTTGTCTGAAACAAAGTTTGCGATTTCTTTGAGCGTTTTTTCTTCCAGTGTAACAAGGAGGTCATAACTGCCCGAAATCAGGTAAACCGCTTTTACTTCCGGATAGTTGTAAATTCTCTCCGCTATTCTGTCAAACCCCTGTCCGCGCTGCGGGGTAACTTTTACTTCAATAAGCGCGTTTACTTTTTCTATGGAAGTTTTTTCCCAGTTAATTAATGTGTGGTACCCGCAGATAATGCCTTCTTTTTCAAGTGCGGAGATTTCCGTCAAAACCTGTTCCTCCGATACTCCAAGTAATACGGCAAGTTCTTTGAAATCTATTCTGCTGTTTTTTTCCAGTATTGCAAGTAATTCTTCTCTCATAGTTTCTCCTGTCAGGTTTTGATTATACCAGAAAAAAGGGTTGTTGTCCTAAAATAATAAAACTCTTGACATTAGAGCAACTATCAATGTTAATATTAAAATGTATCGTATAGTATAAATAGCAAAAAAATGAAGTGTAACCGAATAAGTACAAATCAACCCCTTAACAAGAATTACGGCTTAATACAGCAGCAGAAGCCTGCGGCGGATGCTGTTGTGCCGCCTGAAAAAATCAGGCAGGAAATGTTCAAAAACCTTGATAAACACACTCTTGTGATTTATAAAAACGGCGA
The DNA here is from genome assembly GCA_944323635.1 of Candidatus Gastranaerophilales bacterium. GTDB lineage: Bacteria > Cyanobacteriota > Vampirovibrionia > Gastranaerophilales > Gastranaerophilaceae > CALUTH01. The sequence goes on along the minus strand of CALUTH010000028.1, from coordinate 4,628 downwards.
GGTGAAGTATTATGACCAGCGAAACCTCAAACCTGTTTTTCTGGCACTTGAGGATAACAAAAACGATTTTTCAGAATGTTTTATTACTGACAGGCGAATAAGCAAGGCTTCCGCAATGCTTTTTGTATACGGCGGTGCAAAGTATATTCAGACCCCGATAATGACAAAATCCGCGAAAGAACTCTTTGACAAACACGGCGTAATGTACCGCACGGATGAAATTGCAGACAGTGTTGTTGATAAAAATTCTAAAATACAGTGCCCGCTTGAAAAATTGGTTCTGAATACCGATAATCCGGAAGAAGGGTATCAGATACTCAAACAAAAAGTTTTTCCAAAAGGTATGGAGTATGAAAAACAGTTTTACAGAGCAGGCATGACCCCTGAGGATTATAAAGCGCTTGATAAATCGCTTTACTCTAATTCTCCGGTGTTCGGGAACGGGCTATATAACGCAACTGCGTTTATTCAAAATCACACACTGTTAAACCGCGGGCTTACAAATATCGGCGGATGCGCAATTCCTAACGCCATAATGTCCAATACGCGGGCAGAAGCGCTGGAGAGGATAGGAATGTCGGCTTTGAGTGTTAGTTTTGCGTTTGTAATGCCGTTGTTTTTGCTGCCGAGATATAACAAATTCTTTTTAAAACGCAACGGGATTGTGTCAAATTTTAAAAATAACGAGAAAAAAATTATTCAGGTATCAAAAGAGTTTTTGACTTCTGACAAAAAAACTATGATTGAAGGTATAAAATCATCTGCAAAAGCTCTAAAGGCTGAAAAAGAGTTTGATGAAATACTTGTGCGCTTTAAAGGGCGGGAAGACGAATTAAAGCAAAAACTCCTTAAAGCGCATGAAGGAATCCTGCGTTCCGATTTTATGTCAACCGGATTGCTTATGGGAAGTATTCCGTGGATTGCAACCGGGATAACGGAACTCAAAACCGGCAGGAAGGGCTTTTCTGCTACATTTGATATGCTGGAAGAAAAAGAGGTTTCTAAAAAAGAACACAGGCAGAGCAAGTTGAAACGCGCGTTTGGTACACTTGCTTTTGCGTTTATTCCCGGGATAATTATTTCAAAGTCCGTAACGAAAGGATTAACCGCCTCAAAGGCTAATTTTATAAAAAATAACGCCTCAAACTTTAATTACACATCCGGTGTGAGTATGTCAAAAACCGTAAATGCTCTTAAATGGGCGTTTACAGGATTTCTTGCCAAACTTCCCTCTTCGCGTGACAAGTATGAACTGCGCGACAGAACTGCAAGAGAAGGCGGGACATTTATAATGTTCTTTGGCGGAGATTTTCTTATAAATAATATTCTTGGCAGGCTGTCAGACAGATACCTGGGTACAAAGATTATGAAAACCGATAAATACGGTGATAACAAAGTCGGTTTCTGGAAAGGGTTTACGCTCGGGGTAAGAAATTTTAAAAAACTTGATAAGATGAAATCTATTCCGCCGGAAGCCTTAAAGAAAACTAAAACCATCGGTGCGGCGCTTTACTGGGTGTCATTATTGAGTAATATGGCAATTTTAGGGTTTACGCTGCCGCACTTCTTAAATAAGATGCTCAGATATACCGTAGAAAAAGACAAGGCGGCGCGTGTTGCTGGTTCATAACTTTTTATGATATTTTGAATGTATGAAAAAAATTCTGTGTTTTGGAGACAGCAATACTTTCGGATTTAATCCCGCAAATAGCTTAAGGTTTGGAAAAGATGAACGCTGGACGGGTGTTTTGCAGAAACTTGCCGCCCCGCAGTTTGAAATAGTTGAAGCGGGCTGCAATAACCGCACGTGTTTCAGGGATAATTTTGCGGGCAAAAAATTTACGGGGTATCGGATTTTGCCTGAATATTTGTCGGAAAAATACGATTTAATTGTTTTATGGATTGGCTCAAATGACCTTCAAAGGCAATATAATGTTTCATTGCAGGAAGTAAAGTACGGTTTGGAAAATCTGATTGAAATAGTCCGCCATAATACCCCTAATACTCACATCCTGATTATTCCTCCGGTTCCTATCGGAGAAGAAGTACTTACAAGTAGGATTTTTTCATTTCTGTTTGATAAATCTTCTGTTGAAAAATCTCATTCCGTATCTGAAATTTATAGGGAAACTGCTGATAAGTACAACTGTTATTTTCTGGATTTAGCGGGAAAAATAACTCCGTCGAAGATAGATGGGCTTCATTTTGATGCAAAGGAACATTCAAAAATAGCTGCGGCAGTATATAATAAAATCAAAGAAATTATATATTAGAGTTTTTATTTATACCAAATAGTTCATACTTCAAAAAATTCCAGTTTGATTTTATTAGTGATAATGTTTTATCAAAAATTCTTTTAAAAAGGCTTTTGGGTTTTTCTTTTTCAACCGTAGAATTATGTATTCCTGCAGGGCTGATTTTTTTGTTGTTCTTGTAAAAAGGTTTTAGTGTACCGGTGGAATTGTAATACATGTTTATTTTGTTAATAATCATATTGTCTCCTGTTTCTATTATAACAAAAATGTAAAGATTTCTTAATAATCCGACCAAAGAAAATTTTTACGTTAATATTACTCTTAAGAGGAGTTTATTGTATTATGAGTCTTTCGATATTGCCTGTCAGGAGTTTCGGATATTATTCTTCTGCGAATGTGAAGCAAAATAAAAAAACAGCCTGCTAACCTGTGCAGAATAATGTGCTTAATGTTAGTTTTACATCCGCAGTACCACGGGTTAATAATATTGCCCATATGCTTGTTGCTCTTGGTATAACAACGTATATTCCGTTAATAAAAGTTTTTAGTGATTATACGCTGCCTGTGCACAATAAAAATATTGCTGGAAGGTTAAAAGAGGAGTATACCCCCGAAGAGTTCGATGAACTTTACAAGTTTGCGGAGGAAAAGGGGGCTTTTGATTATACAATGGATGAGAGTACGGGGCTTGTTAAGACGTCATTTGTCAGCAAAAATGAAAATCCTTTGATGGCAGAGTTAATATGGATTACCGATACCTGTCATAATATGGATTTAGTAAAAAATAAGGAACCGGAAAAGTGTACGGAAATCTTTAACAACGTTACGCAGTTTTATGAAAATCAGCAGGGAGTCTTTGACAATATAATATCAAATCCGATAGTGTACAAGCATAACGGTTTAATCTGGGCAAGCGAACAAAATGGTGTAGGGCATTGTTTTATAACTAAAACGAAGGAGCCTCATCCGTGGTATCCCAAGACCAGACTTGAGTCTGTGGGTAATTATTTAGAAACGGCTGCGGATTTAATAACCTCAGGTATGAGCGGAGCAAAATGGGGGTACAAAACCGCAGGTGAAGTTCCTGATAGTGTTTGCTGTGCGATTTCCAATTCTACCGCATATTTAAAAGCTATTCACTATCCTACCGCACGTTCCTGTGGTGCGTGGGAGGAACAGACATTTCTTAATTCGCTTACCAGTGATACTTCTATATGTAACGCCGGCATTAGAAATATAATGAAAATTATGTATGAAGAGACTTCTAACCCTGAAATTCTCAAATTGAGAGAAAAAATTATGAACACGAAACACGGTGATGTTTTCAAGGATAGAGATGGATTAGAAAAGCTGCTGGATGACGGAGAAAAACGTATAATTGATAATCCTTATTATGAAACGACCTGCGGTGATAATATTCCGCCTTTAAAACAGGGGGAAGAAAAGTGTGTTGAACGTAAATATGATGCTGCGATGAGCTTTATGCCACAGACAGAAACACTTGTAAGAGGGGATGTAATTAAGGACGCTGAGAAAAAGTTAGATTTTCTTGATGAATTAAGTTTTGCTATTGTAAGGGAAAACGGTGCTATACGTTATCCCGGGGATGAGTATTTAAAGCTTGATTATCACAAAGATAAAAGTAAGTTCTCTCAGGATTTTGAAGCGGAGTGGTTTTTGGTAACAGAGATTTCCAAAGGTTACGGTGCTATAGCAAGGGAACTTTTTGAGGCTGTTGATGCAGGTGTAAAAACAAAAGAAGAAATTTCGCCATTGCTTAATCGTGCAATGAAAAAAGAGACAGAGCATATTAATCGTGGATATGCACGGATTACTTCTGCAAATGTTATGAAATCAAACGGTTATCCCTGCCCCGAATACAAAGTTCCTGAATCATACGAGGCGATTACCGGAGCAGACGGTAAAATAAGATATGTCCCTGGGGCGCATCCGCTTGTTTGGGCAGAATCATCGCTTTATAGTGCATCTAAAATGTTTGCAGAAAATCTAGCGCGATACTCAAAATAAAGGTTGTTTAATAATTTCCCCGATTTATACACCAGAATATGCATTATGGTGTATATAACGGCACATTTTAGAAAAACTTTAATGTTTCGGGGTGTATTGTTACAAAAATTTACAAAGGGGTAAAATATTTTAATACACCCTCTGCATAGTGAGCCATCAATGTTAGTGAAACAGCTACATAGCGGGTATTGTTTGAGGTACGAAGTACCGAGTTTGCCCGCTTGATGTTGAACTATACAATTGATGCGCGAACTCTGCACAGGGTGGCGGTTTTGTGTCTCTTTTGCCGCCAAAAGAGACCCTGTCTGGAAGACCCGCCGGAGGCGATGATGAAATAACAAAATA
>CALUTH010000027.1 GCA_944323635.1 Candidatus Gastranaerophilales bacterium | reverse complement strand
AGGTATAAAGCCTGATGATACCATCAGGTTTTTATCAAACTTTTCCAGTAAATCAGGCTTTATACTGTTCTTTAATTTCTCTAATTGAGCTGTTATCATGGTTTTTTAATTATAAATTGTTTATACTAACGTCCTCGTTATCTTTGATTATTTTTGGAGTAATCATTATAACTAACTCTGTTTTAACTTTTTCGCTGGTTGCTGATCTAAATGCAGCGCCAATACCGGGAATATCACCAAGAATAGGTACCTTTGAAATAGATTTGTTTGTTGTTTCCTGTATCAAACCACCGATAATAAGCGTTTCACCATCTTTAATTCTGACATTCTTAATATCAAGGTTTCTTCTTGCAAGCAATGTTGCTGCAATATACGGTTGTCTGTTACCTTCTTCGTCATATTCAATGTCAGTAATTTGACCGGCTTGTGTTGAATATTCAGGAATGATATTCAATGTTACATAACCTTCAGGAGATATAAACGGTGTGAATGAAACTTTCAAACCCTGATCAGAACCGATGTTATATGTTTTTTGTGCAACAGCGGCAGCACCAACACCTGAAGTTTGCATAAATTCTACGTCAACACTTTCAAGGTAGTCTTGCGTAAGGTCAATAACCGCTTCTTTACCGTTTGTTACAAGCAATCTAGGATTAGCAAGGATTCTTGCTTTTTCAGTAGACAGTAAATAACTCATTTCCCACGCAATCTTCATACGACTTTCATTCTTAGCGTGTGCAATAGTCGTACCGTTCCCGCCATAGTTAAATGTAACATCACCGCCGGTTACACTCCATGTATTACTAAATTCTTTACTCCCATCTTCTGTTAATTCAAGAATAGAAAGTTCAACAAAAGCTTGCGGCTGCTTAACATCATTTTCTTTTATGAAGTCACCAATCATATCTATTTGTGATTGAGAACCACCCATAACTTTAATTGTTCCTCTTTGCGGGAAATATGAAACCTTTAAGTTTTGTGCATTAAAAGGAATAGCGGAGCCCAGAGCAACAGTGCCGGAAAGTGTACATGCAGTATAACTTTCACCGAGTTTTACAGGTTCTGAAGAACCACCGCTGCTTTCACCGCCTTCTTCACCACCTTCTTCATCAGAAGCAAAACCTGTAGCGCCTTCTTCTTCAGAAGTATCAATATTCATTTGTTCACCGCTGACATTACCGCTGCCGGGCGACAACATATTACATATCATTGATGCCATTTCTGCAGGCGTTGTATGATTGACAACAAACGTTGCTGTTGACGGCTTTTTATCAAACTGATCAATTACACTCTGTGCAACTTTAACATCATTATCCATACCAAAGATAATTAATTCATTGGTTGCAGTATTCACAGTTGCAATTTCTGTTGTTGATAACCCTGTTCTTTTTTTACCGAAAATATTTTTATTTAAAAATTCTGCAATCTTTGCAGCGTCAACATATTTTACAGGTAAAATTGTCATTTCTCTTGATGCAAACGCTTCGTTGTTCGCATCATTTTTCGACATTACAATCAATGTATTGTCATCAAGGTAGTATGTTAAACCACTTATTTTTAACACAAGTTTAAATGCTTCGTTCAAAGACACATCAACAAGGTCTAATGTTACTGAACCGGAAACAGAAGAATGGAATATGATATTAAGTCCGGCTTTGTCAGCAAACATTCTTAAAACTTGTTTTACATCAGAATCTCTTAAAGAGAGATTTATTTTATCCTGTTTATCAGTAATTGAAACATTTGCATCAAGCTTAAGTTTATTATAGCTATCATATCCGCCATCATAATTATAGCCCAGTGCCATTACAGCAGGTGCTGATAATAACAATGCGGCTGATAATAGTATAGTATGTATATTCTTACTTGCCATTCTTGCCTCCGAACTTGCTATCTAAATTAGAAACTTTATTATAATGAATATTATTTGTAGTTAATATTTCACCTATTCCTGCACGATATATATTTTGCCCCAGTTTAACCGTTACAGAATTTTTACTTATATCAAGAACTTTATAATTGCTCATGGTATCACCTTTTTTAACAAGATGATCAGTCCCTTCAATATTAAGAATTGCTGAAGGCGAATACAAATCGTACAAAATACCAGATACAGATACGTCCATAACTCTGGCAGCATCAGAACCTTCATTTGCAGCTTCAGGCGGCTCCATCAATTCAAATTTTGGAGGCGCATTAAATGAAGTAGACACATCTCTGTACGGCATAAACGGATCCGGTTTGGTTATTGCCCGTGAAACAGAAATTACTTCCCTTTTTGTACTTGTAGCAGAAATAGCTGCACTCTCAGGCAATACTTCATTCAATACATTTTCACTAAACATATCAGCAATTAAACTATTGCCCGCATCTAATGACGTCATTTTATGATAGCAGCCAATTCCGGCAACTGTTCCGATGATTGCAGTTAATAACAGCATCGAAATAAGTTTGACTTTTGCTGTTTTCTTCACCGGCACTACATTTGAAACCTCTTCAAGTTCCTCTTCTCCGGGTATTACATTTGTACTATAATCCCCATCGTTTAAAAATGAATCAATATTCGCTATGTTTTTAAACATCTTTTTATACTCTCACATCTATTATACAATGATTTTACAGTAGGCTTCGTCCCTGAGTAACATTCATTTGTATGATTTTATCTTAATAAACTAATAATTAAGATTTTACGGATTATTTTGCAGCCATTACAGGCGTTAATTTTATTTATACTATATTTTTACAATATTTGCAACATTATTTACAATTTATTTACCATATCATCCATATGGAGGATTTTTTCGGAACAATTTTTTTACAAAAAATCCGCACTAATAAAATACTCCCGTGCAGACAATACATTTGTATATATAAAAAAGCCTTATGCAAATGCGATTTTGTTACCTGCTAAGTCAGCAGGTGGGTGAGTGCCTTATTAAATCCATTTCCCGCTGGCGATTATATAATCGGCGGGTATACTTCATAGTCAAAGAGCTTACTCTCCCTTTTATTAAAGATGTAGGAACAAAATAAGCACCTGCATAAAGCATTAACATTATTACATACTGATACAGTATTTTCAAGCCGTTTAACGGGCTAAAGTTTTTATACCGGCTGCAAATTCAGGAATATATTTTTTTAACATTGTTTTAACACCTTCAAACTCCTGTCGGCTCATGCTTTTTATCCGTTTACTAAACAACTTTATATCTTTACCGGCAAACCACGGAAATATTTTGTTATCCTTATATTTACAAAACTCATCAGAATATGTATCGCCTGTGTTATGATAATAAACATCAACTATTTCATTTGTATCATCAGCAACCTGAAGCATTATTCCGCCGTTCATAAAACGGCTTAAACAAACATTTTTATTATCTATCCGTTTAATAAGCCCCAAATCTTTGCCGTCTTTAATCACAGATAATGTTTCCGAACTATCCGGCATATCATCAAATATAAACCCCGCTGTTTTTAACAGTTTAGAAGTTTCTGCATCATAACGCGCAGAAAAATTTATATTATTAGCACTTATTATTCGATTAATTTTCACTGAGTTTTTTTCTTACAAGTTCTTCAATCTCAGCCAGCAAATCAGGATTGTTTGTCAATACTTCTTTAGCCTTATCTCTGCCCTGACCGAGTTTTTCCTCGTTATAGCTGAACCATGCGCCTGCTTTTTTAACAATATTAAGGTTTACCGCAACATCCAGTATGTTACCCACTTTACAAATACCTTTGCCGAAGATAATATCAAATTCGGCAGTTCTGAACGGCGGCGCAACTTTGATTTTAAGAACTTTTACTCTTACATGATTGCCTATATCTTCGCCATCACCCTCAAGCCGTTCAACACGTCTTATCTCCAAACGTACAGACGCATAATATTTTAATGCGTTACCGCCGGTTGTTACTTCCGGATTTCCGTACATAACACCGATTTTTTGTCTTAACTGGTTAATAAATATAACCGTTGTATTGGTTTTACCTATAATACCGGTCAATTTTCTTAAAGCTTTTGACATCAAACGCGCCTGTAACCCCATTTGCTGCTCTTCCATAGACCCTTCAATTTCGGCTTTCGGAACAAGAGCCGCAACCGAGTCAACAACTACAACATCAACAGCGCCCGAGCGGACAAGTTCTTCCGTAATATCAAGAGCCTGTTCACCTGTATCCGGCTGAGAAATAAGCAGTTCATCAATATTAACTCCGAGGTTTCTTGCATATTCAGGATCAAGTGCGTGCTCTGCGTCTACAAATGCAGCAATCCCGCCTTTTTTCTGACATTCAGCAACAATATGCTGAGCAAGTGTCGTTTTACCCGAAGATTCCGGCCCGTAAATCTCTATAATTCTACCGCGCGGAACCCCGCCGATACCGAGCGCAATGTCAAGAGCCAGTGAACCGGTTGGAATAGCCTCTACATTAATTGCGGGCTTATCGCCAAGTTTCATTATAGAGCCTTTGCCAAAATCTTTTTCTATTTTTTCAATAGCAAGTTTTAACGCCTTGCTTCTCTCTTCGTTGTTTGTTGATTTTACTGCTGTTTCTTCTGCCATTTCGTATTCCCCAAATTCCCCGTGCCTGACAGCACATTCCTAAATATACTTATACTTTTTAAAATAATATATTGTTATTATTATCTTCTTTTTTAATAAACAGTCCGCACATTACAGGTTTGAAACTATTTACAGCCATCTTAAGGTTAAAGTTTTCTTTATTAAGCTCATTAATTTTACTTTTTAAACTTTCATTTTCTGTCTTGCAGCGTACAAACTCGATAATCAAGTCATCAATACCTTCGAGTTTGTCATCAAGCACTTTTTCAACAGAAGATGTCAAACTGTTTTCAAGAGTTTTCAGAGTAGATAAAAGATTATTAACAACAGCCTGCGAATTACCGTTAGCGGCAGTAACTGCATTTGTTACAGCAGCTTTGTTTTCTTTTGCTCTTTTAAGTCTTTTTACTTCATCAAGCGAAAAGTATAATTGACCTTCGCGGTTTTTCTTAGGAAGCACTGAAGTTTGCTTGCACAAATCTACAATCTCTCTGTTGTCTGCGTTTAAAATTCTTCTTACTTCTTCCGGTAATAAAATCTTATCTTCTTTAATATTCATCCCAAAAACACCTCTAAAATTCTACAGTCACCATTGTAGCCGAGAAGAAAAATGATTTCCAGTTTTTGTAACAAAGAGTTAAGAAAAATTTTTAAAAATTACCCGACAGGACAGGTTATAATAAAACTCAGGCAGACAAAACAATAAAAAAACCGGCGCAGGTCAGACACCATACAGCCGGAGAATTCACACTAAAATATGGTAAACTTTTATCATTCTTTTATGTTTTTGATGTTCAAATTTTTCTTTTTGTACTCCAAATACCGCACACACTGCTTAACACGGTCATACCCGAGCATTATCCCCAGTATAAAATCCTGCTCCGGCGTTAATTCGTTCAGTTTAGGATTGAATGTTTTTACAACATCAACACAGGACTTCTCCCCAAAATATACATTAATCTTATTTTTATCCACATCGTGAATCACGTAATCAATATTTTCGTGCTGAAGTCTTTTTTCTATCGGCTCGCGGTAGGCAGATTTTTCGGTTGTCAAAATAAGGTTTCTAATCCCTTTTTTAAACTCATAAATATGGTGATGAAAGACGCGTAAATCCGCATACTCTTTTTTCATCCCCGGGGAAATCTTCGGGATCCGGCTGTTAAAAGCCGGATTTTGCCCGTTGATTTTTTGTGGTGTTGTATAGTTACACTGCGTAATAAAATTAACCTTCATTTTCCCTTGCCAATATGTTAGTTACGCCTAACAAATATATTACATTTATTCTGTAGATTTGTCAAGGATTTTTTCTTAAAATCAGACCAATCCTTCTTTTAAAGCCTTAACAGCAGCCTGCGTCCTGTCATCAACCACAAGTTTCTGGATAATATTACAAACATGCGCCTTCGCGGTATGCTCACTGATTGTAAGCGTTTTTGCAATCTGACTGTTAGACTGACCGTCCACTACAAGTTTCAAAACTTCGTACTCACGCTGTGTCAGGTTGGAATGCCGTTCCTTAAACACAGCCCGCGACAACTGCCGCGGCGGAATTATACCGCAATTCTTTTCGCGTATAAACGGTACAACATGCGGGTCAAGCCACATTGCCCCCTGCTTAACCGTTTTTATTATCATCATAAGAACTTCCGTCACAATATCTTTTAGCACATAAGCGCTTGCACCGGCGGTAAGCGAGTCCGTAACCTCCTGCTCCGAAATATGAGAAGTAAGCATTATAACCTTAATATTATTATTGTATTCAAGTATTTTTTTTGTTGCTTCAATACCGCTCATATCCGGCAAACCTATATCCATAAGTACTATTTCCGGTTTAATCAGCTTTGCTTTTTCGATTGCCTCTTTACCGTCTCTTGCCTCTGCAATTATCTGCATTTCGGGATAGTCCGCAAAAAGCGATTTTATACCTATTCTCATAAGTTTCTGGTCTTCTACCGAAAGAATATTAATTGTTTGAGCTTGCTGCATAATTGCCTCCATAAAAAGGGAATACCCATTTTATGGTAGTTTGCTGAATTTTTGTATATAACCGAAAACCTGACTTTTTTAGTGTTAATATTCTATTCTTTTGATTATGAATTAAAACTCTTTACAGAAATTGAATTTAAATTCTAACATACCGCGCATAAAAATCAGGAGTAATCTGTTTTAACTCTGCAAGCCTGAAACACTTTGCAGAGGAAATCAAAGTTTGCTTATCACCGTCAAAACAGCTTATACCCGTATTGTCATTAAGGATTTTCGGCGCGGTAAACTGGATTATTTCATCGGCAAGGTTTTGTTTAATAATTTCTCCGTTCAGTTTTGAGCCCGCCTCAACAAAGATACTTGAAATTCCCGCATCAAAAAGTTTTTTAAAAACTTCGTTTAAATTAAGTTTACAGTTATATTCTTTTACATTTATAACTTTTGCATTCGGAGGCAAAGAACGTTTATATAGTTTTTCATCAGCGTTTATTAATAATATATTACCGTTCTCAAAAATCTTTTCAGAAAAATCAAGTTTACAGTTTCTGTCAAGTATAACTTTTTGTCTGTGTTTCATATTTGGATTATCGGCAAGAACGGTTGCGGATGTTGTTAAAATTGCGTCATAATTCTGTCTGAATTTTCGGGCGAGTTTTCTCGCGCCGTCAGAGGTAATCCACTTTGAATCACCTGTACACGCCGCAATTTTTCCGTCCATTGTTGAAGCCGTTTTTATAACAATATAAGGCTTTTTCTCTAAAATATTTTTAAAAAATATCCTGTCAAGAAATCTTCCCTCATCCTCCAGAACACCGGTTATAACTTCAATACCGTTTTTCTTAAGTTTTTCAATTCCGCCCGCCGCTTTCGGGTTCGGGTCTTTAACGGAAATCACTACACGCTTGATACCATATTCAATAATAAGGTCACTGCAGGGAGGAGTTTTGCCGTAATGATTACAGGGCTCAAGATTAACAATAAGCGTTCCGCCTGCGGCAGTATTTTTATCAAGTTTTAAAAGCGCATCACGCTCAGCGTGATTACCGCCGTATTTGTGGTGGTACCCGCAGGAAATTTCTTCTCCCTTGCTGTTTAAAACAACGCACCCGACAAGCGGATTAGGAGAAACCTTGCCCCGCCCTTTTTTTGCAAGTCTGAAACATTTGCGCATTTCACGTTCGTACATAATTTGATTTTAGTACAAAAATTTATTATTGTATTTCGTCCTCTTCTGCGCCGGCGTCTTCCTGTACAGAATCTGTTTCCGTTATGTTCTCTTCACCGCCCGCAAGTGTTATGGATTCAATATCGCCCTCATAAATTTCGGTATTTCTTTCAGTATTTAGAATTAAATCCAGTTCAGCCATAAACTCGGGAAATCCGAAAGATGTTTCCTTTATATTTTTGCCAAAAGGTCTTGTCATATACGAATTAACCGGACGATAAGTAATCATTCCAAACGGGGCATTTGCCGTATTTTGCATTCCACACTCCTTTTTACAAGGAGATTAAAAAACGTAAAGCACCGGAATTGCCTTTTTGTAACAAAAATTTTACAAAATAAAAAAAATAAAAAACAAAATTAATAATCCGCATTAAAACATGCGAAAACCAAGCTGCATACGTAATAGCACACAACCTGTCCTGATATAATTTTCTAAACTTGCAAGGAAAAATTAAAAATTTTCTGCAAATTTAATAGCACGCTATACGTGCATAATTTTATTTATGCCTCAAGATTTGCGGTAACGAAGCTGTATTTTCTCGTTGTATTGTCAGCAATTTTTTTCCCGACATAATGCCCTGCGGAATATGCTGAAATAGAACCGATAATAAAACCTAAACCTTTAAGGATACTTGCAATCGTTCCGCCTTTTAATTTATTAAGATATTTTGTGTTTGCACAGAAATTATTTAATTTATTAACCGCACTCTTAACCTGTTTACATTCAGCAAGCAGACTTCCCTCCTGAAACTGTTTTTTCATAAGTGCTTCTACACCGAACATAGAACTCATTGCAGCAGTTTCCTCAATAAGAGCGGAAGGTCTGTCATCAGACGCCGCAACCCGCGCAACACTTGCGACACAAAGAAGAGGATTAACGGCTTTGGAAACGTATTTCGCCGCATTACTTGCAGTTCTGGAAATATTGCTTGTTTTATTTGCCTCTGCAAAAATAGATGTTCCGGCATTGGCTGTCTGAATAGTACCGACTATAGCCCTTACTCCGGCATCACTGCCATCGCCAAATGCTTTTGCATCATTTCTTACCCCGAAACCAAGCGATTTTGAAATATCATAAATACATGACGGCATTATCTACACTTCCTTTTTAACCTACATTTATATAAAGAATTTTTGTAATGAAAAATTGCATAATTTTATATAATTGTAACAAAAATTAATAAAAAAGTTATTTATCTTGCAAACGCTGAAATTCAGAGCAGTAAAGAGGTTTTTAGTGTGACAAAGTTCTTTTTAAATCAATATTAAAAACTTTTTTTTAAATTTAAACAAAAAACTTTTATTTTAAAAACCTTTGTGTTTAAATAATATATGCTGGTAAATTTTTAAAAGCTCTAGAGGTTAAGATGAAAAAGAATTATAAGAATATTTCTCTGCTATTAATGTCTATTATGTTGACTTTGTCTGCAAATAGTGCATTTGCGGTAAATCAGGATCCCGAATCTATCACTGATTCACAAACAGTAAACACAAGCGTTGATAATGATTCGTTAACCAATTATAACGCCGTTACAACCGACGGAAGCGTAAATGTCGGCGGCGGTATTTATAACGTATCCGATACAGGTTCCTTGACAGTAGGTACCAGCAGCAGTGTTATTTTTGATAATATAGCAGCAATGATCACTCCGCCTGATACAGGTGGCAACAGTATGGGCAGAATGGGCGGCATTATTTATAACGCAGGCGATTTGTACATCGGAGCTACTTCTGACGGTTCAAATGTTACTCCGACAGGAGAACAGGTAACATTTTCCAATAACGTAGCCGGACAGGGCGGTGCTATTAATAATACAGGTATTGCACATATTTACAATGCAATTTTTGAAAATAATACAGCAAATGTTTACGGAAATGCTCCGTCTTACTCATCAACAGGTTCGGGCTGGGATACAGCTAACAGCGGCAGAGGCGGTGCAATATTTAACGTTTATAATTCAGCCAATCCTGAAACAACAGGAGAATTAACCATTATAGGTTCAGAGTTTAATAACAATTATGCCGGAAACTATGGCGGAGCTCTTTATAACGGTAACGGCGGAAACGTAGTTATTAACGGGCATTCATCCTTTACCGGAAACCACGCATACAATGAAGGCGGTGCTATTTATAACAGTATTACAAACTCGTCCGACCGTTCTGCAACTATTGAAATTCGTGAAGTTTCTTTTGACGGGAACTATACTACAAACGGTTCAGGCGGTGCTATAGCTAATATATCTTCTAATGAAAACGGGCAGTCCAGTATTATCACTATAAATGGCGCAAACTTTACAAACAATGCCGCAAATTCATCAGGCGGTGCTATTTACAACAACTGCAGTAACAATACAACAATGACTGCTCAAGTTAATATATCAGGTACTACTTTTAATAATAACGGTATATTGCAAAGAGATTCCGAAAATGCGACTGTTACAAGCAGCGGTGGTGCTGTTTATAACACAGGACATTTAAAAATTGACGGCAACAGCAGTTTTACAAACAATACAGCCGTTTCTTCCGGCGGTGCGGTTACCAATGCCGGTGTTGCTAATATTTCTAATACTACTTTTGCTAACAACGGAAATTACAGTTATAGAAATAACTCACAAGATTACAGCGGAGTAACAAACATGGGCGGTGCTATTTATAACAGTAGTACATCAGCCGTAAGTACAGATTCGCAAACAAGCTTAACCGTTAATAATGTAACTTTTACAAATAATATAGCAAATAATGGCGGTGCTATTTATAATAATGATAATGCAACCATTATAGACTCTACATTCAACGGAAACCAGGCAAATAACCAGGGTGGTGCTATTTATGGGACTGCCGGTTCAAACACAACAGTACTTGCTCAAAATAGAGATGTTAATTTTGTCACAGACACAGATACAATATATTTAAATGCAGGCACAGCATCAGGTACAACAACACCGGGAGCCGTATTAAATCTTAATGCAAACAGCGGACGAAATGTTAACCTGAATGGCGCTGTATCAGGAGCAAGTACCAGTGACAGCAGTCTTGTTCCGGTTGTTAATGTAAACTATGACGACGCAGGATATACCGGTAATGTTAATTTCAATGCCGGAGCATCAAATGTTAATCTTATTGTCCACAACGGGGTTGCAAATGCGAATGCAAGAGTTGCCAACTCAACAGTTGAAACACGCGGCGGTACAATGAGATTTACTGATGATAGATACCTCGGTACCGTTGAATCTAAAGCTGACGGACATTTATTAAATGATGTTGTATTAAATGGCGGTACTTTAGATATCCAAAACGGTGTTGTAAGTAATATTGCACTTGATAGTTTAACTCTTAGTTCAACTACAAACTTGAAAGTTGATGTTGATGTAGTTAACGAACAAATGGATAATTTGCTTCAAGAAAACATTGGCGATGGTTCAGGCTCAGGTATTAGTATTAATAACGGAAATATTAATATTTCTGATATGAACCTTGTTAATGAAGGTGAAAAGGATTCAGCAAATATTCTGTTTACCAATGTTGATGGATTAACCGTAGACAATGTTACAACAGACGTTAATACACTTGAAGGCAAAATATACAGATACAGTGTAGACAAAGTAAGCGGCTCACAGTTAGGACTTGCCGGCGATGCAGCTGATGATGTTTATTTCTCATTCCAAAATACAGGCGGGCCGTCAGACAACGTTACACCTACTCCTGTTGCCCAAATCGGTGCATTTCTGTTGATGGATAACATTTACAGACAATCATTTGCTAACATGGATATGATTTCTATCCTTACAAGGGATGAAAGAGAAAACCTCAAAAATTATAACAGATACGCTAATATGTTTGAGGATGAAATAAATACATTCTATCAAGACAAACGTCAGGAAGATTATCCGAGCGTATTCGTAAGAGCGTTTACAAACTTTGAAAAAGTACCTCTTAAACGCGGACCTCACGTAGACAGTATATTCTATGGCACATTAATCGGGCATGAAAGCGGTTTGTATGAATTAGGCAAAGGCTGGGATGCAAATTACGCGGTATTCGGTGCTTATACAGGTGCATATCAACACTATAACGGTATTAACATGTATCAAAACGGCGGTGCTGCAGGCGGTGTATTTACAGCATACAAAGGTGATTTCTGGACAGGTATCACAGCAAATGCCGGCGGTTGGGCAGTTGAAGCACATAACGATTTCGGCAGTGAACATTTCCCGATGCTCGGCACCGGTGTTGCTGCAAAAGCAGGTTACAACTGGAGATTATTTAATAACAAATTTATCATCCAGCCAAGCTATATGATGTCTTATACATTTATTTATGCCTACTCTCACAACAATGCAGCAGGTGTTCATATTAAACAAGACCCGCTGCACGCAATCGAAATCATTCCGGGCGTTAAGTTGATTGCTAATAACTTCAAAAACGGATGGCAGCCATATTTAGCAGTTAATATGACATGGGTTTGCATGGATGGTGCAAGGTTCTGGGCTAATGATGTAGCATTCAACAGATTGTCAATAAGACCGTTTGTTGAATACGGTATCGGTATACAAAAACACCACGGCGAACACGCAACCGGCTACTTGCAAGCAATGGTTAGAAACGGCGGCAGAAACGGTGTCGCTCTGACCGGCGGTTTTAGATGGGCAATCGGCGAAGATATTATTGATTAATAAAAAGAAAAAAGAAATTAAAAAAGGTTTCAAAAAATCGAAACCTTTTTTTAATTAATTTGAGGGTAGTACCAACACCTCTGCTGCACACGCATTTTACTAAGAAATCGGCAGAAAGGAGGTGATAAATATGGATAAGCGGATAATAAAAACCGCTATAACAGTACTTATAGCAGTTTTACAAATTATTATCATCTATCTATAGGGTACTAAGTCAAGTCCTAAGGAAACACACTTTCTTAGGGCTTGCCCCTACATTTTTATTATTTATCATGTTGAAATATTTGTCAACCCTTATAAATATTTACACTGCTGTTTCGAATAATTTTACATTAATTATTCACATAACAATGTATTACTAAATAGAGTACATTTTAAAAATATCAATACAATAATTGTATCGGGGGCTATGCCCCCCGAACCCCGCACCAAATTTCTTTCTTTTTTATTGCGATGAAAAAAGAAAGAAAGTTTGGACAAAGAAAGAAAAAACACGCTCCCAAATACAGTTTCTAAACTCAACCCAAGGCAAAATAACTCGCTACGCTCAAACAAATTTTGCTCTGTTATTGTTTCGTTAAGAAACTGTAGAAAAAAAACAGAAAATAAATATCAAATTTATCATAGACAGCAGTGTTATAAATATTTAACAATAACAAGTATTTTTCATCCGCAAGATTAATCTAAAGATTAATCTTTTTTTCTAAAATTCCATCAAAAGGTTGATGTAGGTTAAATAATAATATTATAAATTTAAAGTGTAGACTTGGTAAGTATTATAATCATATCCGGCGGGTGCCGGAAAATAAAAAAATAAATTGTCGGAGGAGGAAAATAATATAATGGCGCTTACGGGCTTAGATATTGCATTGAGACGTATAAGCATGATTGAAAACAAATTTCAGTCACTGATGAATGTCGGCGCAAAAACTGATCCTGAATTCCAGAACATACTTGACGATTCGGTAAAAATCAAAACCGGTCAGGGAACGCCTGCCGACAAAGCCAACATCACAAACTTAATCGAAAAATACTCCGAAGAAAACAATTTGGATGCTGACTTTGTAAAAGCCGTAATTCAACAGGAATCAGGATTTAATCCCAATGCCACATCAAAATGCGGAGCAATGGGGCTTATGCAGTTGATGCCAAAAACTGCTGAAAGCCTCGGGGTTACAAACGCTTACGATGCGGAACAAAACATTTACGGCGGAACAAAATACTTAAAAGGTTTGCTTGACCGCTTTGATAACAATAAAGAACTTGCGCTAGCAGCATACAACGCAGGACCTAATGCAGTAAAAAAATACGGCGGTATTCCGCCTTATGCGGAAACACAAAACTATGTAAAACGCGTTCTTAGCAACTATGACAACATGAAAGGAGGGTACTAATGCTTATAAGAAGTTTTGAAAGTGCCGCAAACGGAATGTTGTCACTGATTGATATGAACGACAACATTGCAAACAACATAGCAAACGTAAACACAACAGGATACAAAAAGAGTGAACTTACGTTTAAAAATATAATGAATGCGGCAGTTTACAACCAGAAAGGCAGTGTTATACGCGGTGAAACAGAAAACCGCAGGCTTGGAGAATTGAGCCTCGGAAGCGAAACAATGAGGCTTACAAGGGATTTTGCGCAGGGTGCAACCGCCAAAACCAATAACAAACTTGATTTAGCGATTGAAGGCGACGGTTTCTTCAAGATAGAAGACAGAGACGGAAACATTGCCTACACCCGTAACGGCTCGTTCTGCCTTAATAAAGAATCATTTCTTGTAACCAAAGAAGGCGAATACGTACTGGACAATATGAATCGCCGTATCAGCGTATGGAACGAGGATATGGAGCTTAATGACAAAATTGATATTACAGTATCCGAAAACGGCACAATGGAAATTAACGATAACGGGATGAAATTTCCGTTACAAACAATAGGTATCTGGGATTTTAGAGATAAAGAAAACCTTTTTGAAGTAAATTCTACAAGGTTTTTACCCAAAAACCCCGACACAAATCCTGCAATTCCCGCTGAAAGGTACACTGTACAACAGGGAATGCTTGAAATGTCAAATGTAAACATAATCAGAGAAATGATTAATTCAATAGCAACATCAAGGAATTATGAATCTCTCTCTCAATTAGTCCGTACAAACAACGATATGCTGTCAAACGCAATATCAGTCGGCAGAATAAGATCATAAAACTAAAAAAGACAAGGTGAGGAAATAAAAAATGTTAAGAGCATTAACCACAGCAGCAACAGGTATGATAGCACAACAAAACTATCTTGACGTAATTGCTAACAACGTGGCAAACGTAAACACTACAGGCTTTAAACAGGTAAGACTTGAATTTCAGGATTTACTTTCACAAGCTTCAAGAACACCGGGCGCAATGATGAATCAGGGCACCTATCAGCCTGTAGGTTTGGAAATAGGTCTCGGTGTAAAATCGGTTGCAACCACACGTGTATTTACTCAAGGGACGGCAATGCTTACCGGACGTGATTTGGATATAGAAATTGAAGGCGAAGGTTTCTTCCAAATCCAGAGAGAAGACGGTACACTGGCATACACAAGAGACGGCTGCTTCCAGAGAGATTCGCTCGGGCAGGTTTGTACAAATGACGGACTTTTATTACAACCGGCAATTACTATTCCGAATAATGCTACAAAAGTAACAATTACACAGGATGGTAACGTATCAGTATCAATCCCGGGACAGACAGAACAATCAGTAATCGGAAGTATACAGCTTGTAAGATTCCAGAACCCGTCAGGTTTACAATCTATAGGTCACAACCTGTTTATTGAAACCTCCGCATCAGGCACACCTATTGCAGGTACTCCGGGACAGGAAGGTCTGGGGCTTTTGCAGCAGGGGATGATTGAAGGCTCCAACGTCCAGATTGTAGACGAACTTGTCGGTCTGATTAAAGCGGAAAGAGCGTTTGAATCAAACTCAAAACTGATTAACGCATCAAGCGATATACTTCAAACTACAAATAACATGGCACAATAATTAATTTAGACTTTGGGAGAGAGGTTTAGTTAGGGAAATTATGAAGAAGTTTATTTTGACAGGTTTAATATCAGTCCTCATAACAGGGGCGGTACAGGCTCAAACTATTGCAGGAAGTGCAGTTAAGACTGATATTGCTGATGTTCTTAAACAAACTTATTATAACGGACTTACAAACTGTGATATTGAAGTTAAAGTACTTAATGTTCCGTTCAAAGACCTCGTAATCCCCGACGGTAACGTAACCTACAAAGTCGTATCGCCGGAAGGCAGATATTTGCCGCGCGATATTAAACGCGTAAATGTTTATGTCAACAATAACCTTGTTAAAACTCTCAATCTGCCGGTTCAATTAAAAGCATACAAAGATGTTTTAACCGCAAAAGAAGCAATGATAAGAGATCAGGCAGTAACCGCAGAAAACACTTATGTTCAAAAAGTCGATGTAGCAGACAAACTTGATTATATTTTAACGGCAGAAAATCTTTCCAAAGACATCAAAACAAAAAAACCGATGAGACAGGGAGAAGTTCTTGATAAAAGATTTGTAAAAATAAAACCGGATGTTGTAAGAAATACAGAAGTAAGAGTATTTTTCACTTCCAACGATAACCTTATGATAACAATCGACGCAATTGCACTTGAAGACGGGCTTTTAGGTGATTACGTTAATGTAGAAAACAAGAATTACAAAAAAGTATACAAAGGAAAAATTATAGGCGAGAACAGAGTTCTCGTGGCTATATAACGGAGCAGTCAGTATGTTAAAAAAATTAACGGTAACATTTATAGCATTAATAACAATAAGCATAGGAGTATCAAGTGCAGAATCACTGTTTACCCTCGGCGCAACGGCAAACTACGGCGGTGTACCAAAATCTTTATTCGGCGGAGTACAGGCAAGACAGGTAGGTGATTTAATTTCTATAATAATGAGCGAGAATGTTCGTATTAATGATAGTTTAGAATATTCAAGCACCAAATCATCTACAACACAGGATTCTTTTACATCATATATTAAAAACTGGCTGGGATTAGGATTAAAGACAGCAGACGGTTACGGAGGTTCTAATGATGTAAGTACATCTGCAGATGGTTCTCGTCAAATGACTTTTAATGATAATATAGCAGTACAGGTTGTACAGCAGTTACCCAACGGAAATTTATCCGTTCAAGGGAAAAAAACAGTTATAAACGGCAACGAAAGAATGGATTTTATCGTTACAGGAATTGTTGACCCCCGCTGGATAAACACAGACGGTCAAGTTTATTCTTATAACGTTGCAAACCTTCAATTTGCACTTTCAGGCAGAGGTTCAATTTCCAGAAGCCAGAACGAAGGATTATTCAACAGATTTGTTAAATATCTGTTCTAATAAAGTAAGGCAGGCAAGTATGAAACTTTTTAAGAAATTAACAGCATTAATAATGATAACATTGATAATTGGTTCAAATGCCGTTATGGCAATAGAATCAAAAGTCAGGATAATGGATTTAACCCATATAAAAGGTGTGAGGGATAACCAGGTAGTTGGATATGGTATCGTCGTTGGTTTACCTGGAACCGGTGATAATTCGCGGTCTACACAAATAACAAATAAAATGCTGTTAATGAATCTCGGCACAGTAATTGAACAGGAAAACTACATTCAAAAAGGTTCATCAGCAGCAGTTATAGTAACAGCAACAATCCCGCCTTTTTCTAAAAA
Organism: Candidatus Gastranaerophilales bacterium; assembly: GCA_944323635.1. Lineage (GTDB taxonomy): Bacteria > Cyanobacteriota > Vampirovibrionia > Gastranaerophilales > Gastranaerophilaceae > CALUTH01. Next base: position 5,260 of record CALUTH010000027.1, on the reverse strand, counting down.
CGGCGATAAAATAGACTGTACCGTATCAACCATGGCAGACGCAAAGAGTTTAGAAGGCGGTGTACTTGTACAAACAATACTCAAAGCACCGAATGGTGAAGCCGTCGCAGTGGCACAGGGACCTGTTTCCGTAGGTGGTATTAACAAAATTGCCGGCGGTGCACAACAGAGAACAGCAATTACAACCACCGGCAGAATCCCGGGCGGAGCAATTGTTGAACGTGATATTACAACCGACATCGGTGATGAAACATCTGTAACACTCTCACTTGATAAATCGGATTATACACTTGTTTCAAGAATAGCACAGACAATATCATCAAACGTTGCACCTGCAAAAGCAATTGACGGAAGCTCTGTTCAGGTTCAAATCCCTGAAAAATTCCTGAATGACAGAGTAACTTTTGTATCAATTCTTGAAAACCTTGAAGTAAGCCCGACACTGGAGCGCGCGCGTGTAGTAGTAAACGAACGTACCGGCACCGTTGTAATAGGAAGCGATGTAAAACTTCTGCCAGCCGCAGTCGCGCACGGAAATATTACGGTAACTGTTACAACGTCACCCGAGTTTTCACAACCAAATCCGTTCTCTAACGGCGAGACTGTCGGGTTTGAAAATGCTGAAGTAAGCGTAAACAAGACAAATGCAAGTCTTATTTCCATGCCTGCAAACAGTAATCTTAACGACCTTGTAAGAGCTCTAAACTCAATAGGAGTTGCACCTATAGACCTTATATCAATTCTGCAGGCACTCAAAAAATCCGGCAGCTTACAGGCGGAATTAATAATAATTTAGAATAAAAGGGTAGTAAAATGAATATCAATCCTATGACAGATACAAATACATTACAAATGATGTCAAAAGAAACAATAAACAGCGAGCAGGAAATCTATAACAGAATTAAATCCGCAGGCAGCCAGAAAGAACAGCTGGAAAAAGTTTCAAAAGAATTTGAATCAATGTTCATAACCAAAATGCTTTCTCTTATGGACAGCACTGTTGACCGTTCTGATGGACTTTTCGGCGAAAAACAACCCTATGTTGACACCTTCAAGTCCTTCGTTTTTCAGGAAATGGGACGCGATATGGCAGAAAATCCAAGGACATCAATAGGACTTGCAAAACAAATTTACACTCAAATGGAAAAATATGTAAAAGATTAATTAAGTAAAAAAATGGTAAGTATCGGAGCAAAAAATGATTTCATCTATTAACACAAACCCCGCGGGGAATTTACAAAACTTAACAAATATAAATACCTCGAAATACAAATCCTGCAACGATTCCGGCGAAACAGAGGGACAAGAAAATATAGGAATAAATACACGTTCAAGCAAAAATCTGTTAGAAAAAGTCGATTTAGTGGAATTAAGAAAATATGCAGAATCTGCAGGTGAATTTAATATCACGGATGATGACATCAGATATGGACTAATCTACGGAAGAAGTGTCATTGCGGACTACTTAGCTTAACGTGAACGGAATCTTACGGAGCAGCTATGAAAAATACTATTACTAAAATTTTAAACCATCTTGAATTAGAGCTGGCATGTTTTCAGGAACTCAGCGCAATTTACGACGAGCAAAAGGAAGCACTTGTCAAAAATAAACACGAAGAACTTGAAGGAATAGACAAGAGGATTACATCCGGTTACAACAGAGCAATGGCGTTCAATGAAAAACGGCAGGAACTTTTCAATCAGTTAAAACCCGGAATAACAAAACTCTCGGAAGTAATAGAAATAGCCGAAAAAGAAGAAAGTCCAAACCTTGAAAAACTTAAAAATTATATGGAAACATTTAAAAAACTCGCCAGAGACATAGAAAAAAAACAATATATAAATTTTGAACTTTTAAAAACAGGATTAAATATTTCAGACAAACGGTTAAACCTTATAATAGAAGCTTTTGCCCCACAGGGAAGTATATATAACGAAAAAGGCAAAAGCAGAGACCACAAAGATATAGCAGTAAGCACAATTATTGAAGAAGTATAAAAAAGGATTTTATAAAATGGCAAATTTATTATCAGCACTAAATATGAATGCAAACTCATTGAAGGTCAATGAGAACGCTATTTCGGTTGTATCAAACAACGTTGCCAATATGAATACAATAGGCTATCACAAACAAACCGTAAACTTAGCAACAAGAACAAACGAAATTCCGATAGGCAACAGTGTTTATCGCCAGATAGATTCACTTGCGGGTGTTCAAATTGCCGGCATAACAAGAAGCACAAATAAATATCTTGATAATGCCTACAGAGATGCATTAGCGCAACTTGCAAGTCTTCAGCAGCAGCAAAACAATATCGGCGATATTGCTGATTTGTTTGATGAACTTGAAGGAACAGGTATTGATGCGGGGTTAAAGAGTTTCTTTGATGCTTTAAACGATTTAAATAACAATCCTACAGATTCTACTGCGCGTGTAGCATTTTTAGAATCAGCAAAAACTCTTACATCGTTAATGAACTCTACCGCATCCAAACTACAAGAGCAAATGTATTCACAACTGGGCGACGGAGTAAGCGCCGACGCACTGGCTGATTCACCGTTTGCAGCTGATATTGCAAATATAAACGATTTATTTCAGCAGCTTGCTGATGTAAATGCTTCTCTTGCACGAACCCAAACAGGAGAGTTAACAGCAAATAACCTGCTTGATACAAGAGATACTATTCTTGACCAAATAGCAGAATACATGGATTTTGATATTGAAGAATATTCAAATGGTACGGTAAGACTAAGTATAAACGGTATAGATATGGTCAAGGGAACGGAAGTCCTTGGCACATTTAATGTTCAAACAGCGTCAGAATACTGTGCGGAACAGGGTATTAATTACCCTGATGATTGGGATGGGGCGCTTGCGGTTGTAAACATTACCAGCACTGACGGAAGAACTTTTGGAAATGTTAATGACCTGCTTACGACAGGGAAGTTGGGCGGCTATCTTGCAAGCGCCACGGAGGATTCAGGAACAGTAAATGCTGCATATATTCTGGGAAAACTTGATCAGCTTGCTGTTACCGTTGCAGATATATTTAATGATATACAAACAAACGGTAACGCTTATTGCATTGACCCGACAACATGGACGTTATCAAACGCTAATCAAGGAGTTAATATCTTTGTTGCATCTGATGGCGGAGGAATTTCGGCATCAAATATTTCAATCAATTCGGATTTACTGGAAGACGGCGGACAATGGCTTCTTGCTACGGCATATTTCGATGATCCTGCAGCTTTTGACCCTAATGCTGTCGGCAACAATTCAAACGTAGTAAATATGCTAAATACCAGAGAAGCGGCACAGGCAGGATTGGGAGGTTTAACTTTTGAAGATTTTTATTCAGCTCTTGTCGGGGAAATAGGAACCGCATTAAGTAATATTGACGGAGAGATTGAAGCACAACAAGGAATTGTCGACAATCTTGATTTACAAAGAACAGCGGAATACTCGGTCAATCTTAATGAAGAACTTACAGACCTTATCAAATATCAAACTGCATATTCAGCGGCAGCAAGAGTTTTTACTACCTGCAACAGCTTATTAGATGTACTTGTTTCATTAGGAGGATAAAATTATGACTATATCTCAAGGCATATCTTCACAAATGTTATACACAATTCTGCAAGACGGCATGTCAACAAACTACAATAATTATGCCAATCTTCTTGCACAAATAGCTTCTAATACAAAACTTACGTCCATTGCTGATGATCCGGTTGCAACAGTTAATGTCTTAAAAACTCAAAAAGGGTTGGATAATATTGATGTTTATCTGGAAAATATCGGCATTGCACAGGATGAATTAACAGAACTTGATGATATTCTTGATTCCTTAAACAGCGATATTGTCGGAACATATAGACCTCTTGCCGTACAGGCTGCAAACGGAACTTATGACTCTGATGCTCTTCAAGCAATGCTGCAACAACTTGAAGGAGGGCTTGAAACCATTGTTCAACTTGGAAATACAAAGTTTAACGGTGATTATATTTTTGCAGGCACAAACGTTAAAACACAGCCGTTTACCATAAACAAAGATGCTGATGGTAATATAACCTCAGTAACATATAGCGGTACATCATCAGATGGCGAATACCAAAGATATGTACAAACAGGAGACGGTACTTACGAAGTTATAAATGCTCCGGGAGATGATGTTTTCGGCTATTATGATTCCGCAACCGGGGAGAGCGAAGGTATTATCGGCACCATGGTAGAAACAATTAATGCAATAAAAACATTAATTGAACAGCCGTCTGACGCGGAAGTTACAGCTGCTAACGAAGCTTTGTACAGTCTTCTTGACCGCTTTGATGAAAATATATCTGAAATTACCACCACTCAGACAAAGTATGCATCAACTTATAACAACATGGAGATGGCAAAAACCTCTCTTGACGCAACAGAAGTAAATTTGACAAGCGTTTTATCAAACCTTAAAGATATTGATATAACCGAAATATCTACAGAATTATACAGTGCAATGTACGCTTATCAAGCAAGCATGAGTTTGCTTTCGCAGGTTTATCAAACCGGTACTTTGCTTAATTATCTATAAGCGTTATTTTGTTTTATTTAACAAAATAACCTGCTTATTTATAGAATACCAAAAATATACTTACCATTTTTAAGGGGCATCAGCCCTTTTTTTTTATCAAAAAATATATCATGTTATAATATACACGTCATTTCTATTTAAAAAGGATAAAAAAATGAAAAGTCTTGCAGAATTCATATCAGAAAAAAGAGAAAAAGCCGGCATGTCGGTAACAGGACTCGCAAAACGCTCGGGGATAAGTATAGAAACTATTGAAGATATTGAATCGGGCAAAGAACTTTTCTTATCAGTAACAATAAGACAAAAACTGGCAAGGGCGCTTAAGCTGCAGCCTGCTGAAATAAAAAGTTACGAAAAAATAATAACAGACATATCGGTTAAACCTGAAACAGTTGATGACATAAAAGAAATGATTTTAGAGGGGGAAACTGACCTATACTGTCCGATTTGCGGTTCAAAACTTGTTGTAAGAATAGCAAAAATGTATGATTTAGAAGACAATCTTGTTTTACATCCTAAAGCACATTGTTCACAGTGTACTTTTCAGATTAAATAATATGCGGCAACTGTATTTCACTGATTTATGCACCCTAATATGCATTATGGTGTATAAAGCTCTAAAAATGTTTTAAATATTTATTTTATCGGGGGCTATGCACCCCCGTACCCCGTAATATTTTGTT
>CALUTH010000026.1 GCA_944323635.1 Candidatus Gastranaerophilales bacterium | reverse complement strand
GGAGGCACTCGGAATATCTATGAGGAGTGTCCTTCAGGACGCGCAACAGGTTCAGGAAAACCTGAAAAACTCCGCAAAAGAATGCCAGTCTTATATTCAGGAATACAAAAAACAAATTGTTACTCTTGAAAAGCAATCACAAAATTATCAAAAACAATATGCGGCACTCAATGATTTAATCAGCCTTTTTATTCAGGCTAACAAGTAAGCAGGTATTTATGTCAGAAGATAAAATCGTAAAACTCGGCGCAAAACGCGGCAAAAAAGAACCTAAACCGCAAGAACATCATCACAATCAAAATGAATTTGTCCCGTCAAGGGAATTGATAAACTGCAGTTTTTGCGGGCGTTCTTCGGCTGAAGTTTTGAAAATGGTTAAAGGTCCCGGTGTAAATATTTGCGCAGAATGTACAATGATTGCCGTACAGTACTTAATCCTCAACGACAGACTGCCATCAGCGGAAGCACAAATGATTCTTGATGCTTTCTGGGGCAAGGCTAAATAAAAATTTTCGGAGTTTAATATGAACAAAATCCAAATAAAAGCAGAATTTCTGATGCTGTTATCTAAACTTGAACTCGGTAACAGCGATTGTTTGGATAATATTAATGCACTGAAAGAAACCGGAGAAAATAAATATATTACAGAATTGGGCTTAAAAGAAGCCGTATCGGGCGACGATAAAAAATTATCACGCGTGCTTTTTATCCTTAACCGGCTTATATCCAAAGAACAACTTGAAGAATACCTCTGGGATTACATCAAGGATAACGAATACCCCGACAGTATGAAAATTGCGGCATTCAATCTTTTAAGCCGCTTAAACCCCGATTGCAACTATCTTTCCGTAAAAGACTATATTGCGGATATTGAAAATATCATTGAGGACGAGACAAAAGAAGTACTTGCATCGGCGCTAATGAACCCCGAAGCGCAGATTGATTTTATGGACTTCTTAAAATCACTGGGAGAAGATGATAAAATTGCACTCCTTGACTCGCTAAAAGAAGACTATGACGGCGATGCGCTTGCAAATATTATTATTCCCGTATTTTTATACACTCCTGACAGCAGGGAAGGACTTGTTGCGCTCAATCTTCTCGGCGATACAAAGTCGCAGCTTGCGTATCACGAACTTGAAAAATCGCTTGATTTTGTAAGCGATGAACTTAAACCCGTCGTTAACAAAAACATGTCTAAACTGAAACTTTCGGGTATTCGCGTTGATGAGACGCTCAAATTCTACAGGGAAGTTTTATCCGTTTCTGCTCCGTATAAATCAATTGTTTCATACCCCGACGGGCACGGCAATATGGCTATAATCTTTACAAGAAAACGCTTTGAAGACAATTCAATACAACTTCTTGCAATAGTTATCAATAACAGGTACGGTATGCTTGACAGTTTCGGGTTTAACTCTATTACAGAAGATGATTATTTGATGATAAAAGACCGGTTTGTAAATGGCAGCAGATGCGTTGAAATATCTCCGGAGTTTGTCAAATACCTGCTAAATACCGCAGAAAAAACCTCCCGCAAAAATAATGAAGTTATACCTTATGAATACATTTGCTGGAGAAGTATACTTTCTGATATTGAAGAGGCTAAACCTGATTTTACTTTCAATATAAAACCCTTGAGCGAAAAAGATATTGATGAAATAACAAGCCTTGACTTTGTTGAAAGATGGTTCTTTGATTGTTATACATCAGACGAGTTTGCGGAATTGATAAGAAAACTCAACGCAAAACTCCGCGCAAATCAATTCAGCACCAATTTCAGCAACTTTGCGGCAGAAGAATACGACAGTATTTTTACAGAGGAAGAGATTGAAGCCCAAAACGGGAAAATACTGCTTGCAGCATACCTGAAAAAGCTTGAAGGGAATGAAGAACTTGCAGACAAAATAGCGTCCGCAGTAAATAACAAAGAACTGTTTATGTATATCTTAAAAAGAAGTATTTACGAACATTATATCGGCAAACGCTGGCAGATTCAAAACGAAAGTAAAACGCTGGACGTATTTACAAAACGTTCCAAATCAAAGGCAGAAGAGTTTAAACGTCTGGAATTAGACTTAATCATTACCGGCATTGAAGCGGAATGGGTACAAAATGTTTAAGATAATGGGGTTAGATGTCGGAACAAAACGGATAGGAGTCGCGTTGAGCGACTTTCTCCACATTACTGCCGTACCCAATATCTGTGTTGACAGGCAGCCGGAGAACAAAGCCGTCGAAACAATACTTAAAATTGCCGCAGACAACCATGTAAAACAAATTGTTGTCGGATTACCGGTTAATATGGACGGGACAAAAGGTGCGCAGGCACAAGATTGTGAAAAGTTTGCAAAAAATTTTTCAGGTTTTGATATAATATTTGAAGATGAAAGATTATCATCCGATCTTGCAGAAGAAAGACTGCGGGAACGGAAAATTGATTTTAGAAAAAACAAAGGTCTTGTAGATGTTGAAAGTGCTTGTATCATTCTGGAACAATATTTGTCAAGACTCGGCTGACAGAAAGGATTTTTAATGGGCGGAAAAGAAGAAAACATAATCGAAATTATGGATGAAAACGGAAAAGTTATTTACTGCGAACTTTTCAATATCGTTGAGTTTGAAGGAAACGAATACGCACTGCTCTTACCGCAGGAGGAAAAAGATCATGAAGATGCGGAATTTGTAGTTATGAAAATACTTGAAGATAAAGACGATATTGCATTTGTAAATCTTGAAGATGATGAATTTGCAAGAGTTTCAGAGTATATTGAAAATATGCAGGATGATGAGGAGTAAGTGTGTTAGAAAAATTTACGGAAAAAGCAGTCAATGTAATAGTCGAGGCAAGGAATACAGCCTCAGAGCTCGGCAGCAGCGAAGTTAAGCCCGAACATATCCTGATTGCACTTGTAAAACAGGCAAAAGGTATATCCTTGAAACTTTTTAAGATGTGCAATATAACCGAGCAGGCGCTACTTGATAAAATGGATGTTGAATACTCAACGAACCTTCACAACCGTGAAGTTCCGTTTGGCAAAGAGTGCAAAGAAATCCTCAAACGTACGCTTGACTACGCTAAAAAAACAGGTAATGAAAACATCCTGTTTGAACATATTTTTCTGGTAATTATTACGGACAAAGACCCGAATATTGAAAAGCTTTTATCAAGTTTCGGATTTGATTTTTATCAGGCGCGCGAAATCCTTTCAAAACTGGTTCAACGCAAAACAAAAAAACTTGTCCACCCTGAAGCGGAGGACGAAGAGGATAAAAATAAAGCCTGCTTTGAATCAATATATGAAGGTTCGGAACTTTCAAATATTCTTGAGAATGCAGCAGCAAAATTATCCGCATCGCATTATGAAATTTTAGGTACAGAACAAATTTTCAGCGCAATTCTGGAAGACCCGTCTTCAGATCTGGGCAAAATACTGGCAGAAAAAGGAGTTACGCCGGAAAACTTTACAGAGGCGCTTAACAAACAACAATCCAGACAGGCGGAGTTTGAAGATAAAAAAATTATTTTTACCCCGAACGCTTTCGGCGTAATGAATCTGGCGCTGCAAATAGCAAAAGAATACGGCTCCTCGGTTGTCCGCCCCGAACATGTCGTTCTAAGTATTCTTACGGCGAAAAAAGGGCTTGCGTACGATGTCCTAAAAGACTTAAAAGTAAATGAAGAGCAGCTTATCCACGACATTGTAAAACCGATAGAAAAGCAAATGCCGGAAACTTTGCGGATTTTAAGACTTGCAAAAGAAGAGGCACGCCGTATCGGCAGAAATATTGTCGGCACGGAAATGTTTTTACTCGGTGTTATTGCGGAAGGTACGGGGATTGGCGCAACTGTGCTTAAAGAACTTGAAATCACACTAAAAGATGCAAGGCTTGTTGTTGAAAACCTTGTAGGGTTTGGAAACGAGTATTTTGATAAAGAAATTGTTTACACAAAACGTGCAAAACGTGTTCTTGAACGCGCATGGCTGCTTGCAAAGAAACAAAACAAAACAAAAATCGGATCAGAGGATTTGCTTTCTGCAATAACCGAAGAGCCGTCATCACTTGCAATGAAAGTACTTGCACAGCTCGGGGTTGATGCCGTTGAAATTAAATACGGGATTCTGAATGAATGCAGCAAGAACGGGTAGAAGAAAAGGTTAAAGCTTTTTTAAAGAAATACAATCTGTACAGGAAAACCTTTGTTGTTGGTTTTTCCGGCGGTTATGATTCCGCGTGTACACTTGATGTACTTTCAAAACTGGATATAAAACTGATTGCAGCACATTATAACCACGGCTGGAGAGTTGAAGCGGATGAGGAAGAAGAACGATGCAGAGAATTTTGCAACACCCGCGGGATAGAATTTTGCAGCGAACGCGCCCCAAAAGACTTAAAAAAAACGGAGACAGCCGCACGCGAAGCAAGGTACGAATTTTTTGAACGGGTATTGAAAAAATACAACGCGGACGGTATTTTTACCGCCCATAACAGCGACGACAACGCAGAAACCGTAATATACAGGATTATAAAAGGAACAGGCATTGCGGGATTAAAAGGGATTCAGCCGGTCCGCGGGAATATTTACCGCCCGATTATCGACTGTTCACGCGCTGAAATCGAAGAATACTGTAAAACACGCGGTATTATTCCAAACATTGACTCATCAAACTTTGATATAAAATACAAACGCAATTTTATCAGACACGAAATTATCCCGAAGATGGAAGAAATCAATGCAGAATTAAAATCCGCGGTTAATAAACTGTCGGAACTTGCAAGACTTGATGATGAAATTATCGGTGAATATATCGGAATTGCGTCAGAAAAGGCTATTGAAGAAAACAGAATAATCATCCCAGAATTTTTAAAACTTTCTAATTCTGTCAAACAAAAAATTATTTATTTACTACTCTCTAAACACCTTGAAGAATATGACTTTAAACGGGTTAAAGAGTGTCTGGATTTTATTTTGGAAAATTGCGAACAAAAAGAAGAAAAGAAAAAATCACTTACAACCGGCGTCTGGCTCGTAGTAAATAACAGAGAGTGTTCAGTCCACCGTGAAGAAACGCAAAACAGGCGTGAAGTAACCATTACCGGCAGCGGGGAGTATGATTTTGCGCCTTATAAACTGATTATTGAAGAGACAGCTGTAAAGCCCGACAAATTTCCTGATGATAATAGCGGGACTGCGTATGTTGATTTATCAAATATAAATTTTCCGCTCACTCTGCGTCACGGCAAAAGCAGCGATATTATCAAGCCTTTCGGGATGAGCGGCAGAATGGTTTTAAAAAAATACTTAAGCGGCAGAAATATTGCCGCACACAGGAGAAAAAGCATTCCTGTACTGGCATGCGGGGATGAAATTCTATGGGTGCCGCAAATCGGCTTAAGCAGCAGCATTGCGGTCAAAAATAAACCGACACACCTGTTGAAATTTACAGAGAATTAACCCGAAAAATTTATAACATCCCCCTTGACAATCCGCGTTGATATAATAAACTAAAGTAGTAACCGTTGGGGCGTCGCCAAGCGGTAAGGCAGCGGGTTTTGGTCCCGCCATTCAGAGGTTCGAATCCTTTCGCCCCAGCCATTAAAAAAGACCTGCGTAAGCGGGTCTTTTTTAGTTCTTGCTGGACGATGGATGAGGACCAAGGCTCGAATCGCGGGAAAGCGCAGAGAGAGAAAAGTTTTGCAAAAAACATAGTATTGCCGCAAAACTTATAATTAACGTTAATAAAACCAAGGGTGCTTATTTTCTTCCGTTTTTTAAGAGAAGCTCCTAACATCACTTTTTACCGTGTTTATAGAGTACGGGTGTTAAAATATTAAAAAATCTTAAAATTATGCTAGTATATAGATAAAGGGAAGAGGTAAAAAATTATTACCTTTTAAGCCATTCTAAACACCTAAGTAAATTTGACAAGAATTTAAATTAAAAAATTACAAAACCGTTAGGATTATATAGTATGAAAAAACAAAAGTCATCAAAAATTGGAATTGCAGCTGCCTCTTTAAATATTTAGTTTAGTAATATTTAAGGAGGTTAAAATGAAATTTGAAATAAAAGATAAAAATTGGAAACGATATAATTTATTCCGATATTATATCAATAATTTACGCAACGTAATAAGTATGACATGTGATATTGATATAACAGGGTTTTTAGGGTGCATTAAAAAGAATGAATACCGATTTTATCCAAGTTTTATGTGGGCTGTAAGTAAGATAATAAATTCTCATGAAGAATTTAAACTCGGCTGGAATAATGAAAGTAAGGTTGGCGTATATGATGTTATCCATCCGTATTTTGCACATTTTTATAAAGAAGATGAACAATGCGTATTGCTTTTCACTGAATATAATGAAGATTTGACACTCTTCCACGAAAACTTTGTAAAAACACTTGAACAATTCAAAGATTACAGAGGATTTGATTTTAAAGAGGTACCTAAAAATACTTTTAATGTATCATGCTTGCCATGGGTTCATTATAAAAGCTTTGATATACATGTTTTTGATGAAGGTAAATATCTTGCACCTGTTGTAACCTGGGGCAAATATACACAGAAAGACGGTAAAGTGACACTTCCGCTGTCTTTTAATATCCATCACGCAGCAGCAGACGGCTTTCACCTTTCAAGATTTTTTATAGAATTACAGAAGTATATGGATTCTTTTAATTTATAATTTATTGAGGCGCAGACAATAATATTGTCTGCGCCGGCATATTATAAATATCCATGGCAAAATCGGTATATAAGCAATTACTTTTTAATAATCGGTTTTCGTGGTTTAATAAAGGTATGAACAATTTAGCCGTCGATACATTCAGAAACGTACCGGCATTAGATAAAAGTTACACAACACAGGAAAAACGAGCAAAATCCGTTGTCATTCTCGGCAGTTCAAGAACAACCGAACCGCTTATGGAATATCTTGATTTGTGTGCAAAAACGACAAAAGAATTTGTACAAAACGGATACAATATAATAACGGGATGCGGGACAAAGGGAATAATGGGAGCAGCATATAATGCCGCAAAAGAGAGTTCCGCCGTAAATCTTGAAGGCAAGCCCATCCAAAACCTTGCCATCATTGTAAATCCTTTGTGGGGTGATGAGAACCTTAATGACTGCGTTATAATCGGAAAAGCCGGCTCTGAATCAGAAAGAATAATGAAATTTACAAAAGTATCCGATAACTTTGTTATATTTCCGGGCGGCACCACAACTTTGCAGGAAGCGGCAACACTTATCCGCCACAATGTTCATTCTGATGAGTGCGGGTTAAAAAAGATTATACTTGTAGGCAGGGAGTTTTTTGCAGGGATAAAACAACAGTACGAAACGATGGCAAAGATGCGGTTTCTTAAAAACGCACCTGAAAATTTTTTCAAAATCCTCTCAGATAAAAACGAAATTGTAAAAGCAATAATAAAAAAATAATCAATATCCCCCTAAAAACTGCCATGCCGGCTAATAGACAGCGGGACAAAAATTTTTCATTATAATAATAATGGAAAAAAGAATTATTACAGCTGTTTTAATAGCAATCTTTCTTACGCCGGCAATTTTTGCCGCACAAACCGAAAGTATCAGGATAACAAAAATAACCGACGGCGACACGGTAAAAGGAATCGTTAACGGCAAAGAAATAAGTATCCGGCTCTCGGGAATAGATTGTTATGAAACGTCAAAACGCGACCGCGCTTATAAGCAGGCATACCTGAATAAAATGACAATAGAAGAAGTTGTGCAAAGAGGCAAAGATTCTAAAGAAATTCTTACCAATCTGCTAAAAACAAACAACAATATCACAATAGAATTTACCGATATTGATAAGCGCTACAAGCGGAATGTCGGAATACTCTACGCCGGAGAGGTAAATGTTAATGAATATATGATGCAAAAAGGCGGCTGCATGTGTTTTGAGTATAAAAACTAACCACTATTAAGCATTTTTAAACACATTTAGCGAAGGATTCGCTTCCAGAGACTTATTGACATCTTTCATGCATTTTTCCATAACGACCCGCCATAGTTTAGCCGTAAAATCAGCGTCAGCATTCTTACCGCCATTGCTCATTTTGTCAAGAAACTCTTTTGTATACCCGATTTTTTTAACCTGCGCTTTATAAATAACCAGAAGTTTTGCAAAAGCGGCAGCAACCGCATCATCCGTATCTTTTAATAATTTCTTTATTTGCGGAAGCTGAAGCTTGCAAAAACTTATATCTATATTTTCAAGACGGTACGCTACATCTAAAGAACCATCTCTGTAAGGAAGAAGAGTAAAAACATCCTCCGGGCTTCTTGCAGTTTTTGTTTCAAAAAGATTTGCCACTTTTCTCCAGCGTTTTAAATTTGTAGTAACATTACTTACATTCATTTGTGCCTTAAAATTTACTTGATTATTGTTATAATACTGATACATTTGTTATTCCTTTAAACCACCGTTTTACAATAATTTTACAACTATACTTATTAAAATCAAACAAAATTAAATTTGCTTTTAATTATTAAAAAATTTACAAAACTTATCACAATTAACTAAAAAGATATTTCTACAAATTTATTCCTTGTAATATTTTAATCAAAAGGGTTGTATTCTGCTTATGCTTAAGGCACAATTAAATATAGCACATGCTGCGAAACTTCCTTTAAAAGAATTCACACAAAATAAGGAAGAAATATAAGTATTATGCTATAATAAAGTATACATAAATAATTATAAAGGAATTAGAAATGGCAAAAGTTAATGTAAAAATTTGTATGGGAACAACCTGTTTTGTAATGGGTGCTTCGCAGCTGCAAGAACTTGTTGATATTGTCAACAAAAGATATGGTGAAGACGTTATGGTTGTTGGCAGCACCTGCCTGAATTACTGCACGGACAATTCAGAGTATTCAAAAGCTCCATACGTGAAAGTTAACGATGTTATAATACAGGAAGCAACTATTGATAAGGTTTTACAGGAAATAGATAGGAAGTTAAAAGAAGATGGGAAACAATAATAGTCAATCAATACATTTAAAGAAAGAGATTTTAGCGAGAATAATAGAAGCGTTCTTTTCGGATAACTTTGAAGAAAGAACAAGATTAATACCGTACGATATGCGTCCGAAAGGTGCCGATGTACCTTACAGATGCTGTATCTACAAAGAAAGAGCAATCCTTAAAGAAAGAGTAAAAGCAGGTTTAGGTTTTGCACTCGAAGATGATATTGAATATAAACTTTTGTCAGATTATGCAAAAGAAGCCGTTGAAAGAGAAAAAGTTGATGAAAATCCGCTGACTGTTCTTGATGCCGCTTGTGCAGGCTGCGTCCCGAGCAGAATATATGTTACAGACCTTTGTAAAGGCTGTGTGGCACGCCCCTGCCAGGCTGCATGTAAATTTGGCGCTATAGAAATGGTTGACGGCAAATCAAAAATTGACGGCAGCAAATGTAAAAACTGTAAAATGTGCATGAACGCATGCCCGTACAATGCTATTGTTAAACTTGCCGTTCCTTGCGAAGATGCATGCCCAGTAGGTGCTATTCAAAAAGATGCCAACGGGATTACAAGAATAGACTTTGAACAGTGTATAACCTGCGGCAAATGCGTTGCGGCATGCCCGTTTGGCGCGGTTCACGAGAAAAGCCAGATTATTGATATTTTAAAATATATCAAATCAGGCTCAAAGAAAGTAATAGCAATGGTCGCACCATCTATTATCGGACAGTTGCCGGGAACTATTTATCAACTAAAAACTGCAATGAAAAAAGCCGGTTTTAGTGAAGTATTTGAAGTGGCGCAAGGAGCTGATGTTACAACACTGAACGAAGCAGAAGAGTTTGAAGAAAGAATGGAACACGGGGCTCCGTTTATGACAACCTCCTGCTGCGCAGGATACAACCAGTTTGTAAAAAAACACCTGCCGGAAATTCAGGAATTTAAGTCTACAACAGAAACGCCGCTTTACTATATTGCAGAAATAGTAAAAAAACAGTACCCTGATGCAATTACGGTATTTATAAGCCCGTGCGTTGCAAAACGTAAAGAATCAATGGAAAACCCGAATGTTGACTACGTAATGACTTACGAAGAACTGGGCGCTTTATTTATTGCAAAACATATTGAAGTTGCAGAATGCGAAGAAGAAAAATTTGATACGGAAAGCTCTAAACAGGGACGTAATTTCGGTGTTACAACCGGCGTTGCGGAAGCGGTAAAATCAGTATGCAAACATCCTGAAGAAGTCAAACCATATATTGTAAGCGGCTTGACAAAAGATACCGCAAAAGACCTGAAGAAGTTTGCAAAAGACAAAAGCTGTCCGGGATGCAACCTTATTGAGGTTATGTGCTGCGAAGGCGGATGTATCGGCGGCAATGCGACAATTAACATCCCGAGAGTTGCGAAAAAAGAACTCAAAACACTGCTTGACGAAAGCAAAAACCTCGAAAGAGAAGACTAAATAAAATAAAAAGAAGGGGTTATTCCCCTTCTTTTTTTATTACATAAATCGGATTATACGTTAGTTTTATCTTCCCGTACCGCTCTATAAATTTCTCTTCTAAATCCTTTAGTCTGTTTCTCGTTAAAGTATAATCAGTTACCGCATTTACACCCGTACTTTTAATATGGCGCAAAAGCTCCAGAAGAGAGGGAAATTCAAGTTCAAAAACTTCTTCCTTCACAGTCTCCGTATATACAGGATAATCAAGCCCCACCCCGAAAATCTCTTTTATTTCATAAAAATTTTTTGCCCCGAACGATGAAAACACAAGCGTACCATGTGAATTTAAACAACCCTTCAATTTTTTTATAACAAACTCCGGATTATTCAGCCATTGAAACACGGCATTTGATATAATTAAATCGTATTTATCCTGCAAATCAATATTTTCAATATTTCCAATTATAAAAGCCATATTAGGCTCATATACTCGCACCTGATTGAAACACTCCGGAATAATATCATTTGCCGTATATTTTTTATAAACAAGTCTTCCGGTACATTCTTTTGTCAAAAAGCCGCACCCGCAGCCGATTTCAAATACGGATGAGTATTCTTTACCGCAAAGCAGGTCAACAAGCGTATTTGCCATATTTTTCTGGATGACGGCATTCGCTTTATACGTTCCTAAACTTTTTTTAAACCTTTTTTCAAGAAGTCCTGAAGTCATAACAGTTCTTCCCACTTTGTATAATTAAAAAACGGACAGTGCCCGCCGGATATTATTTCAGGAGTTTTCCAGTAATTAATCTGTGCCCGCGACGGAATAATTTTGTCATTATCGCACACAATAACGCGGGTATATTGGTAATCCTCATTTCCCTTATACCCTCTTAATGCCGTAAGTTCCGCTTTCTGATTATCTATACTTCTTGACGGGAATACAAAGCCGTCCGGAATAACGTCAAACATATTTCTGATAAACTTTTTGCAGGAAGTTTCATCAAAGTTTGTCTCCATCAGTTTATAAATCCGCGGATTAATCCCGTACTCCGCGCTAATAGGGAAAAGTGTTCCGTTTATTGCCGTTGCACCAGTTTTATTAATATCATACAACGTAGCAATCATAACACCCATCGACCACGCGACAACATAAATCTCCGCATACTCCGAAATATCCGGCAGCGGCGAAAGCGTATTGTAATCACAAACGGTCAAAACGTCAAAATTTGCCGGTTCAAGATGTTTAACCGCGCCGTCATCCATTCCCCAGCCGTTAAAAAAAGCTATCAGTTTTTTATTATTTTTTTTATTTAACCAGTTGAAGTTCATCAGAAATATTATCTAACAATGGTTTTATATCTTCAAGCGTAGTTTCCGCAGTAAGAGAAATTCTTATTCTGGAACTCCCCTCCGGCACAGTCGGCGGGCGGATAGGAAGAACAAAGTACCCCAAATCCTGCAGCTGTTCGCAAACCCTTTCAGTCCGTTCAGTATCATACAAAATAATAGGAATAATCTGTGTTAATGACGGCGTAACAATCCCGATATCTTTTATGTATTTTTGAACATCAGTTACATTCTTAAACAGTTTGGATTTCTGTTCCATTATCAAATCCGCTTTCTGGGTCAAAAGCCAGTAAGTCCACGCAATGTTTATCGGCGGAATTGCCGTAGAAAAAATAAACGAACGCGACTTGTTTATCAGTGCGGTAATAATTTCTTCTTTTGCGGTAACAAACGCACCAAACGAGGCAAGCGCTTTTCCGAAAGTTGCCGTAACAATATCAACATCGTACCCCTTACTGATACCGCCGCCAAAATCATCATCAATTGCCATAAAAGCGTGCGCCTCATCTATCATAAGAGTACAGTTGTATTTGTTCTTTAACTCCACTAACCGTTTTATATCAGCCGCATCACCGTCCATCGAAAATATGCTCTCAGAAACAATAATTGCATTCTTAAAATTCGGACGGTGTTTAATCAGGAGTTCTTCAAGATTATCATAATCCAAATGTTTATACCTGAAGAAATTACCCTCTGATAAGCGCATACCGTCAATAATACTTGCATGGTTCAGCTTGTCGGAAAAAACAACATCCCCTCTGCCGTTAAGCGCAGATATTACCCCGAGGTTGCACTGATACCCCGTATTATACAACAACGCTTTTTCCTTATTAAAAATCTGTGCAATAAGGAGTTCTAAATCCTTATATATTGTTTCTGTCCCGCTTAGCAGCCTTGCCGACGCCGATGAAAAAAAATAATTCTTCCCCGTCTCCAAAAACTCGTCGACCAATTCCTTTCTTGTGCTAAGCCCCAAATAATCGTTTGAAGACAAATTAAGCAAATTGCGGTCTCCAATATTTATAAACTTGTCAAACCTGAAATTTATATCCTTAATAACTCTGGAAAAATTACCCATTTATACTCCTGTTCTAATACTCTTTACATATTAAAATATTGTGCAAGTCTATGTCTTCAATATTTTACAACATAAACTGCTAAATTCAATTCCATAAAAAGTCTTTTTAGTCCGCACTCTCCTGTTTTTATGTGATAATAATTTCAATACTATTAGAAAAATATTCTTTGTTTTGTTAAAATAATCTTATGAGGATTTGTTTTATACCTATAGATAACCGTCCGGTCTGCTGCACTCTTGCACAAGATATTGCATCCTGTGACCGTAATATAGAATTTTTTACACCGCCTGCGGAACTGCTTGGCAGCCTCACTCAAACCGCAAACGCAGAAGAAATCTATAACTGGCTGCAGCAAATCCCTGATGTCGATTACACAGTAATTTCACTCGATACAATCGCATACGGCGGTTTAATTTCCTCCCGCCGCAGCAACCGAACCCTTGAAGAAATCAAATCAGGACTTGAAAAATTCAAATCCGTTCTATCAGGCAAATCCGCTAAAATCTTTGCATTCTCCAGCATCATGCGAATCTCAAACAACAACATAAACATTGAAGAAAAAGAATACTGGGCAGAATACGGAACAAAAATTTTTAACTACTCGTTTAACCGTTCAAAATACGGCGAAAACTCACCGGAATGCCAAAAATCAAAAAAATTAATCCCGACAGATATTCTTGAGGATTACCTGAAAGGACGCCGCCGCAACTTTGAAATAAACAAGCTGTTCCTTGAATGGAAAAAACAGGGATTTTTTGATATTCTGATTTTCTCAAAAGACGATTGCGCGCAATACGGGCTCAATATCGACGAAGCGCACGAACTGCAAAAACTCGGCGCTGACGTCATCACCGGCGCTGACGAAATCCCCCTCACCCTCCTTGCCCGCACGCAGGAAAAAGACATTTCTCTCTGTCCCGTATTCACGGAAGAAGACTCAAAAAACTTAATATCAAACTACGAAGATGTATCCGTAGAAACCTCCATAATCAGGCAATCTGAACTTGCAGGTTTCAAAATAAAGCCTTACAAAGATGCCGACATAATCCTGATTGTTAACAATTTCAAAGAGCATCAGGGCGAAATCGTCATGAAAATTGACACAGAACCGTTTAAAGGCAGTTTCACGCCCCCCGCTAAGCCATACATAATAGCAGATGTCAGATTCGCAAACGGTTCAGACAACGCATTTGTAAACGCTCTGTTTAAGAACGGAAGAGACAAAAACTTTCTTGCCTACTCCGCCTGGAACACAACCGCAAACACTACAGGCAGTCTGCTCTGCATCGCAAAGATTGTATACAATTCCGCCGCACTGAACCAAACCGCTTACGAAAAGCTGCTCATGACCCGCTTTCTCGATGATTGGGCGTATCAAGCCAACATCCGTCAGCTGATAGACAAACCCAAAAACATTGACGCGCTTATGCCGCCGTTTATCGAACAAGCAGGCAAATTCCTCGGCAAATATCCCCAAAACTGCAAATTCAGCTACCCGTGGCAAAGGTTATTTGAAATAAATGTTGATTTAACAATGAAAGAAGAAAAAGATGAGTTTAATAGAAGTCATACTCTTAGCGATAGCGCTCTCAATTGATGCCTGCGTCGTATCTTTTACATACGGTCTGATTACAGAAAAACAAAAGCGGCTCAGTTCCGTTCTGCTGGCATCATTCACCGGCTTTTTCCAATTTCTGATGCCAATCCTCGGTTTCTATTTTGCAAATCTCCTCCAATCCTACATCCAGAGCTTTGCAAACATCATCGTTTTCCTCATCTTCGGCTATCTCGGTATAAAATTCATAAAAGAAGCGTTCCAAAAAGAAAAACACGCCCCAAAATGTCTCGGGCTCGCCTGTCTGTTTATGATTGCAGTAGCAACCAGCATCGATGCCTTCTCCGCCGGAATTTCTCTCCTCCTGTGCGGCAACAAAATAATTATCCCCTCCCTGATTATCGGTATAATAACCTTCATAAACTCCCTGTTCGGTTTCTGGGGCGGATTTATCCTCAAAAAATTCCCCGCCTTTTATCTTGAAATTACAGGTGGTATAATTCTTATAGGGCTCGGACTTAAAGCCCTGATATTCGGTTAAAAAGGAGTAAAATTGTGGCACAAAAAAAGTTATCATCCAGTCTTGAAGACTACATAGAAGCAATCTACAACCTCGCAAACGAAGAAGGCAAAGTCCGCTCTATAGACATTGCCCGCAAGCTTAACGTAAGCCGCGCCTCCGTCTCCGAAGCCGTACAAAAACTAGCAAAAGATGAATTAGTAGACTACTCAAAATACAACGATGTCACAATCACAGAAAAAGGGAAAAAAGCCGCGCAAGAAATCCTCTCCCGTCACAAAATATTTACCGAATTCTTTGCTCAAATCCTCGGCGTCTCCCCGCAAGAAGCCGAAGAAAACGCCTGCCGCATAGAGCACGTCATATCCCCTGAAATCCACAACAAGCTTAAAGCCTACATAAATTTCCTTAACCAAAACCCGGAAATCATTAGTCAATTCAAATCAAAACATTAACTTTTGTATCGAATTTCCTGAAAAATCCCCGGCATACATCCCTCAAATATTGACATCAATTTATGTGCGATGTTTAATTACATTAGCACCTTAGTCGAAATTTTCTTGCCGGATTTGACGGCTCAAGGGGGGCAGATAAAAAAGGCTCCAAGGCGGGTTCTGAAAAGGAACGGAAGGATCCAAAGGCGGGTTCCGATTGCGGGGCTCAGCGGGTGACAAAAAGGCTCCAAGGCGGGCAAAAGACTTCAAGGCCGGTGTCCAAAGGGGCGGAAGGCTCCAAAGGCGGGTTCTGAATTGAAGGGCTCGGCGAGTGACAAAAAGGCTCCAAGTGGGCAAAAGGCTTCAAGGCCGGTGTCCAAAGGGGCGGAAGGCTCCAAAGCGGGTTCTGAATTGCAGGACTCGGCGGGAGGCGAAAAAGCTCCAAGGCGGTCTCAAACAAGCGGGACACGGCGGAAGACAAAAAGCTCCCAAAGGCGGGTTCCGGATGGACTGGGCTCAAAGAGTAACCGATAAAAACTATCAGACCCAAATAGTCAACAACATTGGATACTTGAATTATCTGCCAGAATGTACATTATAAAAGGTAAAAAGGAGAAATTATGCCTACAATTAACCAACTTGTGCGCTCCGAACGTAAGAAGCTCACAGACAAAACCAAATCGCCGGCTCTTATGGAATGTCCTCAAAGACGCGGCGTTTGTACAAGGGTATACACAACTACCCCTAAAAAACCTAACTCAGCTTTGAGAAAGGTTGCCAGAGTCAGATTAACCAACGGATTTGAAGTCACATCATACATCCCGGGTATCGGACACAACCTTCAAGAACACAGTGTTGTTCTTATCAGAGGCGGCAGGGTTAAAGACCTTCCGGGTGTTAGATACCACATCGTTAGAGGTACACTTGATACTGCAGGTGTTGCTAACAGAGCACAAAGCCGTTCTAAATACGGTGCAAAAAAGGGAGGTAAGAAATAATGTCAAGACGTTCTAAACCTGAAAGAAGAATCCCTGCAGCGGATCCAATCTACAACAATATCGATGTTTCTAAATTCATTAACAGAATCATGAGACGCGGTAAAAAGTCATTAGCAGAAAAAATCTTCTACGCTACACTTCAAAAAATTGAAGAAAGAACTAACGAAAAAGCTTTGGAAATCTTCCAAAAAGCTGTTACCAATGCAACTCCTTTACTGGAAGTTAAAGCAAGACGTATCGGTGGTTCTACCTATCAAGTACCTATTGAAGTTAAAGCAGACAGAGGGTTTGCTCTCGCTTCTTCATGGTTAATTACTGCAGCAAAAGCAAGAAGCGGCAAGTCATTTATTGATAAGCTCACTCTTGAACTTATTGATGCTTCAAACGGTATCGGTGCAGCCTGCAAAAAACGTGAAGATACCCACAAAATGGCTGAAGCAAACAAAGCATTTGCTCACTACAGATACTAATTTCAGGTATTTAATAAGGAGTATAAGAGCGGTAGAGGAAACTTTACCGCTCTTTTAGTTTTAATTATTGATTAAAATAAAATGTACAAAATTTATAAAAAAACATTAAATTTCGTAAAAAACGAAATCGCCAAGCGATTCTAAATGAGTTAATAAACAATGTATACTCTATTCTCTTTATATCAGCAATAGAATAAATTTTACCAATTTGCAATCCTGACCTCTGTGCTGCAATAGTAATCCTCATTACAGCATTTTCTTTAATTGCTGATTTTATTTTCTCAATATTTACCGGTTTTGGATGCCAATTGATTTTACTCTTCGGAGAATAGCAGGGAATAATTCCATCCAACACATCAAATCGGGAATTACCTGTATCCTCATTAATGAAAATTACAGGTATACCCATTGCCGCACATGGCATTGCACAGTGTATTCTTGAAGTGATAACAAGTTTCGCCTCTTCTTTGTAGCGTTTAAGAATAGCCCTGGAATAATTTTCAAATTCTATCCCTTCTTGCTCGCTTATCGGGTAATCCTTAAAATGATAAGAGTGAGTAATTGAAGTATCAGCCGCATTTTTGATTTTATCCGGGATTATGGCTTTGCTTTTTTCTGTTAAATCAACAAGAAAAATCTTGCCATTCTGTGGTTCTATCTCTCTTCTTGACAATGTCAATGTTAAACAGCCAGAAAAATAAGTATCCACACCGGCATTCCGTAAAAATTTTCTTGTACTGTTGTCCCTGCAGCCTACCGGTTCATAAGTTTTAATCTTTTTCGCAAGACCATTTTTTATAAAAATATTCCGTCCATTGTTTGCAGGATTCAAATGATAACCTATAAATACCGGAATAATATTCTCCGACCAATCCACAGGGAAAATATTATATATATTACCAAACCATCCCTGCATCGGCAGTACAACTTTTTCCCCCGAATAGGATGGTATTTCATCTCTGTTAATTTGTACAAGAGAATTAACATCAATACCAAGTTCTTTATAAATTTCTTCTACCGCAATGTTTTGTATACAATCACCTGCATTTCCTATTAAATTCCAATCAGGATATTGATACCTGTATAGCTGCTTTAATCTGGCGTACCTCATACAAATCCTTCACATTCTCGCATACTTTATAAATCGCAAAAACAATTTTACATAAGAGCGTAATATACGTACATACATCGGCAACAGATTCAGAGATGGTCGCATTAACATATATTTCCACCATTTTACAGCAAAAGGAGTAAATAAATTAATCCACGGCTTTTTAGCATCTGCATAATGAATAACATAAGGATGCTTTAAACCTTCCTCATAAGCTTCTCTGCCATATATGTTATACAATTGTTCCTTTTTGATTTTATCTCCTGTAATATACTTCGTCATAACATTGTATCGAAAATCTAAACATAATATTTTATTGTAAAAAGTAACATTTATTACATCCTGATCCATGCCGCCAAAATTTTTTTGACTTAGTTCTATTAATTTAGAAGTTATATTTTCTTCTCTTATCTTTTTTAAATTCCACAGAGTTACACCTGCATTTATATATTGCGACGTATCATCCAACCCTATTGAAGAATAGTATCTTGAATTGTTTTTACACTGCATTATACATTCTGCAGCTTTTACCCCGCCAATATAATTGGAACCCAAATTAATATTATAAAAATCTTCAAGCCCCTCTAAAACAATAACATCGGTATCCAGATAAAGAACTTTATCGAATTCAGGCAATAAGTCTGCCATTTTTAACCTGTAATAAGTAGGATACGTAATATAATTTATGTTCATCCGTAAATTTTGAAATGAATTATCCATACATATAAATGTTATATGAACATCTTTGGAGTTAAATTTATAAAATAGTTTTTTTCTCTTCTCAGAATAGTTTGAAGGTACAAGGAGGTAAAAATCATAATACGTATTTGGAGATTTATTTTTTACTGTAGACAAAATCGTAACAAACATAAATAATGTATAGTTTTCATCAGAAGCTAATACTATAGGTATTTTAATCATCTCACCCTCTTCAATATTGCAATTTTAACAGAAGCTATATAACTTGTAAATTTATAATTTCACTACTACACTAAATACGCTATGTTCACATCATATTCCTTTTTCATTTACATTCATATTCATTATAAATCTTTTAAATTTAAAATATAACAAATGTATAATATTCGTACCACTATACATAGAACGCATTATTCGTTTTTCATCTTCATCACTAAAATGCCTGTTCAAATTTAACCCATATTTCTCTGCAGCTCTACATATTTGCAGCATGGCATTTTCCTTTATAATTGTTTTTAAATCCTCAATATTAGGCAGCACAGGATCCCAATCTATTTTAACTCTTCGTTTTGTTGTATATATAGGAATCACCCCGTCCAAAACATCAAATCTTGGATTATGAATAAAGTCATGTATAAAAATAACAGGTATCCCCATTGCTAGACAAGGCATTGCGCAGTGTATTTTAGAAGTAATAACAAGTTTTGCCTCTTCTTTATAACGTTTCAAAATTTCTCTTGCTTTATCTTCAAATTCCAAACCTTCCCTCTCCGTTATCGGATAATTTTTAAAATAATATGTATGAGAAATAGATTCATCAGCTACTTTTTTTATACAATCAGGCACAATATTATAAGCTTTATCCGTCAAATTAACAAGAAAAATTTTTCCATTTTCAGGTTCCGCTTCCCTTTTTGGTAAGGTTAAAGTAAGACAGCGGCTAAAATAGGCATTTACGCCAAGTGAATTTAAAAAATTTCTCGTATTTTTATCCCTGCAGCCTACCGGTTCAAACTTTACCATTTTATTTTGTATCTTAAGCTGCTTAAAAATGTCTCTACCGTTATTCATCGGGTTTAAATGATACCCCACAAAAATGGGGATAATATCCTCAGACCATGCAACAGGAAAAACATTATGAGTATTCCCAAACCAACCTTGCATTGGTAACAAGACTTTTTCGCCCTTATAACAATTTATTTCATCACGATTAATTTGAATCAAATCTTTCGATAATATTCCAAGCTCTTTATATAAATTTTCTACCGCAATATTTTGTATACAATCACCGATATTGCCATCCAGCTTCCAATCAGGAACTTCATACCTGTACAACTGCTTTATTCTGCCAAATTTCATATTCTCCCCTCTCGAAATAATTACCATATAAAAGGTCGTATCAATATTGTTAAGAAAAACCTTAATCCCATTTTCATATTAATAAATGCAAGTAAAGCATATTTCCACCATATAATGCCATAGGGAATAAAGATTGTCCTCCAAGGCTTTCGCTTATCTGCATAATGTATAATACACGGATTTTTAAGCCCGCATTCAAATACATCTTTACCATATATATCGTATAAATCGTTTTTTGCATATTTCCCGGATAAATATTTTGTCATAACATTAAAACTAAAATCTAAAAACAATATTCTACCGTAAAATACCACGTTTATAATATCTTGATCCTGTGATTTAAAGTTTTCATCGACAAGAGAAATTAACCCCGGTGTAATATTATCATCTCTTATTTTTTTGATATTCCAAAGAGTAACACCAGCATTAATATATCCGGAAAGTTCCGGAAGCCCTATACTCTTGTAATACAAAGATTCTGCTTTTTCATTTAAAATATAAGCCGCCGCCTTCACACCGGCAATATAATTTTCATTTAAATCATAATCATATAAAGATTTTAAGTCTTTCAATACAATAACATCCGTATCCAAGTATAATACTTTATCATAATCCGGAAGCAGCTCTGCCAATAACAAACGATAATACGTTGGGTATGTTATGTGCTTAATTGTAGTTTTACTACTCTGAAACATATCATTCATATCAACAAAATTGACAAACACAGTACTTGTTTCCAAATTCTTAAAAAGTTTTTTGCAATTATTTGAAAATTTGTTTGGTACTAAAATATAAAAATCATATATACTATTATCTGCCTTATTTTGGATGGCAGAATACATTGTTACAAATAAGTATGGGGCATAATTTTCATCTGATGCCAGCACCACCGGTATTTTCACTTTGTTACTATTATTCATAAATAACATTTTAACCAAAAGTATTATAATTTACTACAATTTAAATAAATGTTTTATCGCTCTCCGGCAATTTCACTTTTTCAAGTAGTTATGAATTTTTTGTAACAAAACTATTGTAAAAATTTCAGGGGGTAAGTATAAGCACTTAAAACCTCTGCTATCATTGCATTTGCGCAAATATCTAAAAAATATTTGTAAATATTTAAGCATGAAACAATATTTTCCCTATACAAAGAAAGTGTTTTGGAGTATACTTTATTTATAATTTTTTGGAAACGATATAATATAAGTATTCCAATTAAGAGGAGATTTTGAGCGGTAGTGGGTTATTCTATTACCGTTTTCTTTATGAGTAGGGGAGACAACTAAAAGCATTCCAATATTAAAAGCGCACATTGATTAATATCAACATGCGCCTTATTAAATATATTTTTACAGTCTTATTCCTGCCCGTTATCAAGTAAAGAACCCTGCACAGAGTTATCTTCCGCCGCAGAATTTTCACTTGGCGCAGCCTGCGCCGGTACAGGAGTATCGTCATCACTGTCAGTATTAACTATTTTATTGCAAGATACAACGGTATCATTATCAGAGAGGTTTTGAGCCTTAACACCCGTTGCAGGTCTGCCCTGACAGGAAATATCCTGAGCCTTAATTCTTGAAACGACACCGTTTGCTGTCACTATCATGATTTCATCTTTTTCATCAACAATAGTTAATGCAACCAGTCTGGATGTACTTGATTTAAACTTGGTAGCAATCAAACCGATGCCGCCTCTGTTTTGGGTTCTAAACTCGGAAATCTTTGTTCTCTTGCCAAAACCGTCAGACGTTACAACAAGCAAATCTCCGTCCTTATCACGCGGGACAATATCACATCCGATAATTGTATCACCGACTCTCAGTTTCATTGAGTTAACACCTCTTGCGCTTCTTCCGAGCGGTCTTAAGTCCTCAATAGGGAATCTTATTGCCATACCGCATGATGTACCGATTATAATCTCGTCATTAGCCTTGGAAAGTTTAACCCAGTTGAGTTTATCATCTTCTTCAAGTCCGATTGCAATAATACCGCTCCTTCTGATATTTGCAAAATTATCCAATTCAATACGTTTAATATAACCTTTTTGCGTAAGCATAATTAAGTTGGTATCGTGAGAGAAATTGCTTACAGGAACAACCGCCGTAATCTTTTCGTCCTGAGAAATAGGCAGAACATTAACAATCGGCAAGCCCTTAGCCTGTCTACCGCCTTCAGGGAAGTCATAAACATTCAGGCTGTAACAGATACCTTTTGAACTGAAGAACAGAACTTTATCATGCATCATTGCTGTAAAGAAATGCTGGATGTCATCATCCTCTTTGGTCTTAATACCGCTCTTGCCGCGTGTCGCACGGTTTTGACGCTCAAACGTATCAAGAGAAATCCGTTTTAAATACCCCTGATTAGTAATAAATACAGCCATAGGAACATTAGGCGTTAAATCCTCAATGGTCATTTCATCCAGTTCCGGCACGATTTGAGTTTTTCTGTCATCGCCGTATTTTTCTTTATCTTCAAGAAGTTCAGCCTTAATAATATTTAAGACCTTCTGTCTGCTTGCCAGAAT
>CALUTH010000025.1 GCA_944323635.1 Candidatus Gastranaerophilales bacterium | reverse complement strand
TTTCCGGCATAATCTATATATTTTTGTTCTGTCCTGTTTCTATATCATAACAATAAATTTTACTATCATCTAAGCCCTGAATACTAACCTGTCCGAGCGTAATAGTTGCAGGAATCCCCGTCATTCCGTTTGTAGTATACAATTCAACAATAGCCGTTGCCGGCGTTCCATGCATCAGTAAATTCCTACCTATCCTGACATTTCGTTTAACTTTAAGCTTTATTGGCATACCGTCATAAACATTATGCGGTGTTGAATATTTTTCAACTGGAGAAAGTATAATCTTCTCTCGCTTTAAACTTGAATAGTCATACTCTAAATTCGGCTCAATAATCTTAACTTCTTTATCTTTGTACCACTCAGCCGGGAAGTTATCAACCACCTGTTCTTCCGCATATACAAATGCAGAAAATAGAAGTATTTGAATTATTACACAGAAAAACTTATTCATACTTAGGGCTCGCTGTACTCCCAGATTCCAATTTTTGTCTTAATTTTAAACGATTATTAACAGATTCTAACAAGAAGTTTTGATAAACCTCGCTATTAATGTATTTATTATTAATTAAAAATTGCGGGTATTTAGTAAATATATATTCGTAAATTATAGCCAGTCGTCTGGAGGTCAAATTTGTATAAGATATTGTATCATATCTCTTCTGCGGAAAAGCTTTATGAATTAAAGTTATCAGACCAATCGGATTATATCCGGCATAGACCATATAATCAACAGCCCTCTTATCAGCAAACAGTTCATATTTTTTAGGCGCCATTTTTATCTGCGCTGATGATATGAAGCCTCCCCAGGCACCATCGTATGAACGAACAGCCTTTGATATCTCTCGGGCAAGAATAGCTGCTATTTCATCATCATTTTCCGCGTACTTAAAATATACATCATAAAAAATAATCTGCCGTTTTGTCACCGAAGTATCAACCGGCAAAAGAGGTTTGTTATCAACTGTATATGTAAATACAATAGGCTTATTAATTTTATTGGCATTTAAAATTTTATACCCTATAGAATTAATCTTTTGTTGCAATGATTGCTCTTTTATTAAAGAATCTTCCCTTGCTTCATTAACGGGTACAACCAATTGAGAAAGTCCTTCATCATGAGCAGCCCTGATATTTTCTCCAGCGGGTAATGTATCTTTTGCATATACACACGGAAATATCGTAATTGCTGCTATTATAAATAATATCTTTTTCATCCTTTTTCGCCTTAAATTTTATTTTCCGCATCTTGCAAAGCATCTTTATATATGATAAATATGCTTAACAGAAACACAATGGTAATATAAAGACTTAATATATTAAAAAGAGCGCTTACCACGGGGATACCCATCGTTAAAGTTTCACATACAGATATTACTGATACAACTACAACGGCAACTACAGAAACAAGCAATGTTACCCAGAATTTTTTAAACAGAAATACTATAGATGAGTAGAGCGATGTAAAAATGTTTTTCTTTCCGCCTATATAAACTACCGGTATCCAATATAATAAAACAAATGAAACGAGCATGCATATCAGCCACATTGCAAACAGTAACAGTACTGCTTGAAGAATAACGTTGGGATCTGTGTTTTTTACAATAGTATCAACAGCCGTTTGCCCGGCATAAAGATTGTTTAAGAAGTCAGTAACAGGTCCTAAACCTCCAAATGCTTTACCGATGGCAAAAAGCCCGAACAGAAGAGGTACAGTATAGAGAATTAATGATAACAGTCCTATACCGAACATCGGGAGAAAATACTCGCCAACTCCCTCCAGAAATCTCATTTTACCCTGTTTATTATTAATAATATATTTTATAACATTAAAGAAACCTGCAAAAAATGCAATCATCATTACACCATATACAATTACTGCAAATAAGTTATCTTCAAGTCCCTGATATTTCACTACAAAAGTATAAACACCTGTTAAGCAATAAAATAGTATAATGTCACATAACAAAATAATATTTTTGTTGGCAAGTCCAAATGCCCTCTTAATAAGATTCATGGGTATTCCTCCAGTATTTGAACCTATTATAACATAAACTTATATAAATTCCGAGAGGATAACATTACTCACCATAAAACCCTTACGTGTGAGAGCTATTCTATCCCCGTCATAATGCAGAAATTCCGGCGAGTATTTTTTTATTATACTGTCGTATTTATTTGCAAAATCAATGTTGAATTTTTTATTTACATCCGCTATATTAAGACCTACCGTCTTTCTGAGCCCTAAAAATATCTCTTCCTCAAGGCGTTCTTTATCCGTAATATAATGCGCATACTCACCCTGCACCGGTGCGGAAAGATATTTATTCAAATCGGAAGTATTATAATACCGGAAGCCTTCTGTATATCCGTGCGCAGAAACACCAAAACCATAATAAGAATTGTTATTCCAATAGTTAATATTGTGCCTTGAATAGAATCCCGGATGAGCAAAATTGCTTATTTCATACTGCTTAAAACCATTTTCTTCCAGAATATCGCAGGCAGTCAAATACATATCCGCCTGAATATCATCATCCGGCAAATTTTCAGGAATATTTGAATAATAATAAGAACCTTCTTCTACTTTTAGCCCGTATAGCGATATATGCGTAACTGGCAAGGTAAAAGCGTGTTTTAAATCATTAATAAATCCTTCAACAGTCTGCGACGGAAGTCCATAAATGAAATCTATGCTAATATTATTAATTCCCTTTTGGAATAATAAATTAACCGCATTTATCGCCGTTTCAGCAGTGTGCCGCCTGCCTACACTCTTAAGTATTACATCGTCAAAACTCTGCACACCCAAACTAATTCTGTTTATTGAAGATTTAGCATAAAAATCAGCCAATTCAGAGGTAATATCGTCGGGGTTTGCCTCTAAAGTAAACTCATACTCCGCTGCAAAGTTAAACTTATTGATTAATTTTTCTGACAGATTTACAGGCAGCAGGGACGGCGTTCCTCCGCCGATATAGAACGTTTTTAACCTTTCTCCGCGGTAGTTTTCGGATATTTCTTTCAGAAGAGCATATGTGTACGCCGTCATTTTATCTATACACGGGAAAGAAACAAATGAACAGTATTTGCACTTTGTTTTACAAAACGGTATATGAATATAACAATTTTCTGTCATAAAAAGATAATATCACGATTGTGGAAAGTATGACAGAATACCCGATTTATTGCATAAAAAAAACCACCCAGTTAATGAGTGGATTGTTTTCTGCATCCTAATGGTCTTTAGTGTTTATTATTTAGGAGTTTATATGATATTCGGGGTTATTTTGTTGCATTTGGTGTTTGTTTTACACTTATCTGCAACAATTACATTGTGACACAACTAAACTATTATGTCAAGTGATTAATTTTATATTGTTTTAAATATAGTGAGAATTTCTTATTATTAGTGTAACTTAGACACTATACAAAACTTAATATTTTGTTTCGAGATTTGGAAATAATCGGTTTAAGCTGCTTTTCATAAAGCATTAGGAGTTCAAGTAGCATCATATCTATAGTTAAAAGAGTATATTATTATTTTATGTTTAGTGTAAAATTATGGGTATGAATAAAATATTATTAGCAATTATTATTTGTCTGGGGATAGCAACACCTGCACTTGCGGATTTTAGAGAACATTACGAAGAAGGACAGGAAAGCCTCCTTCAAAATCAATATTCTACAGCAGTTATAGAATTTAAAAAAGCACTTAGAATTAACTACATGGATAACTCTGCAAGGATAGGACTAATTAACTCCTACCTGGCACGCGGTGCATACTATGCTACAACTGCACAGGACTGGGAATCTGCAGCTAATGATTTTCGTGCAGCACTGTTTTATCTTAAATACTACAATACAAATGCCGGTTCCGGCAATACAACAGCAATTATCGCTCAAGCAACCGATAACCTGGACAAATGCTTAAAAATGCAGAACTTCAATACCTCTCCATCTAACAGGTATCAAAAAGCGTTACAGTTAAGACAGCAGGGGAAATTTGCGGAAGCAGCCTACGAATTTAATCAGGCGGCTTTAAATCAGCAATTCAAAACAGAATCATATATTCAGCTTGCAGATTTATTTAAGCTTATGGGTAACGAGGAAGCCTCTCTCCCATACTACGCTAAAGCTCTTGATGGTGACCCTAACAACGGACCTGTAAGGTTGAAATATGCAAGAACACTGGACAGATTAAATAAAGAGGACGATGCCGTCACACAGTACAATTATGCACTGTCACAAAGCAACGGGGATCAGGAAATTCTATACGCATTAGAGCGGATTTACATGAAAAAAATTCAAAAATCGCCTAACGATGCGGAGCTCTACGCAAACCTCGGTGCCATAAAACAAAAGCAAAATGACTTTGAAACTGCACTCAGATATTACGCAAAGGCAGAACAAATAAATCCTTCAAATGTCCAAACAAGATTGAATATAGGAACACTGTTTCAGCAGCAGAAGGATTATGTAAAAGCTCTTCAATCCTACAACTCAATTCTCGTTCTCTATCCTGACAATGTTGAGGCGAATTTATATAAGGCACAGGCTCTCGAAGCATCCGGCGCAAAAGATCAGGCTTATGATTCTTACAAAAAAGTTCTGGCACTGGATCCATCAAATACCCTGGCAAAAGCAAAAGTCAATTCTATGGTCGAAGAAAGCATGACACCTGAAGAAACACTTGCATATCTAAAATCAAGTGTTACAAAAAATCCACAAATGGTAAACACTCTTTATAAGCATGCCATTAAAATGCACAAGGAAAATAATCTTGACGAGGCAATAAAATATTACCGTGAAGTTATAAGATTTAATTCGTCTAATGCTGAAGCATATGTTAACCTTGCTATATGTTACGGGCAGCAACAGGAATATGATAAAGCCGCACAGGTTTTGAATGTTGCACAAGCTAAATTTCCAAATAACACACAGATAAAATCAACTCTAGCAAATATTCAAACAGATAGCACTTCAACCAAAATTGCGGACGCATCAAAAAATTATTCAACAGGCAACTATGCGGATGCTCTAAAAGATTATCTTGCAGTAAAGCCTGCGACTAAGGATTCTTTAATCGGTGCAGCCGCATGTTATCAGGGGCTTAAACAGTTTGATAACGCTATAAACTACTACAAGCAAGCAGAAAGGCTTGCGCCTGCAGATAAGGACATCAAGTATTATATTGGTGCCATGTATACTGAAAAAGGCGATTATGCCAGCGCAGAACAGTACCTAAAACCTATTGCAAATCAAGTTCCACAGGCAAATGAATTACTGAGCTTTATTGCACAAAAATCATCAATGGATACCCTGGAAAGTGCCATTAACGATTATGAAGCACAAAACTATGATGACAGTCTTGCAAAAATCAACACAATTTTACAAACTGACCCAAACAACGCATACGCACTCTACTACAGAGGTATGGTGTATGATGCAAAGGGTGAAAAAGCAAAAGCAATAGAAGACTATAAAAAAGTAGTAAAATTAAGCCCGGACATTGTTATAGCAAATTATCTCCTTGCTGTTGACTACGACGGGCTACAAAAGTTCATTGATGCCTATAATGCTTACAGCGCTTTTCTTAAAGCGTACACAAACGATGATGAGTACAAAAAATATGCACAACAGAGACTGGAAGATTTAAAGCCTTATGCTCCGGATAAAAAATAGTATTATCAGTAAAGCCGTTAAAACAAAAGTCTCTCTTGCACCGCTTGCAGGAATTACCGATTTTGTACTGCGTGAACTTATAAGAGAAAATGCTCCTGATGCGCTAATTACCACCGAAATGATTAGCTCTGAGGCACTAAACCAGGTTAATGATCCGGTCATTATAAAACGAACATCTGAACAATCTCCCATTGCGTATCAAATAAGCGGTCATAAGCCTGAATTAATGGCAAAGGCTGCACAAATTCTTGAACCATACGCGGATATTATTGATATAAATATGGGCTGTCCGGTAAATAAGGTTGTAAAGGGCGGGGATGGCTCAGCACTTATGAAAACGCCTGATTTAGCGGTTGCAATAGTTAAAAGTGTAAAAGCCGCCGTCAAATGTCCGGTAAGTGTAAAATTTCGACTCGGGTATACTGTTGACAGCATGAATTTTGTTGAATACGGACAAAAGATGCAGGAGGCAGGAGTAGAGCTTATAACTCTTCATGCTAGAACAAGGGCACAAATGTACGGCGGTTCTGCCGATTGGAATAAAATTCGTGAGTTGGTGAATAATGTAGACATTCCGGTATTCGCCAACGGGGATATAACATCGGTGGAAAAAGCCGCAGAGTGCCTTGAAATATCAGGTGCTGCAGGTGTTGCCATAGGGCGCGGTGCTCTTGGGGATATTACGCTTATCGGCAGAATAGAAGAATACTTTAAAACAGGTAAAATTCTTCCACCGCCTTCATTAGAAGAAAAGATTGAAGCGCTGAAAAAACATCTGTATTCAGAAATTGAACTACGCGGAGAAAATGTCGGGATGAAGTTTGTGCGAAAATTTTATCCGTACTATATTTCAGGTATTAAAAATGCAGCAAAGTACCGTTCAATACTCGTTACATCAGAAAATCTAAAAGAAATAGAAGACGTATTAAATTATATTTTGAAAGAAGAACATTCTATGGTATAATTTATATATAGCAATTATTGCTTGTCCGTTTATAAGATTAGAGGATATAAAGATTGAATAGCGCATTTGATATTAATATGGCTGCACTATCTAACGACAGTCTGAAGAAAAAACTTTCGGAGATTAGTTTTGATGAAGCATCAAAAGATTTTAACTGTTTTATTGCCAAGTCAGGCGATTACGCTCTTGCAAAGAAGAATTTTCCCTATGACGATATAGAAAATCCTGTACAAAGCGTTATAGACATCTGCAAAAACACCATTACAACAGAACCGCAAAAAACTGATTTTATAGTTATTTACGGTCTCGGGCTGGGCTATATTCTTGATGAAGTTTTTACTCGTTACGATGCAAGAATAGTTGTATTTGAACCTGAT
The DNA here is from genome assembly GCA_944323635.1 of Candidatus Gastranaerophilales bacterium. Classification (GTDB taxonomy): domain Bacteria; phylum Cyanobacteriota; class Vampirovibrionia; order Gastranaerophilales; family Gastranaerophilaceae; genus CALUTH01. The sequence goes on along the minus strand of CALUTH010000025.1, from coordinate 15,583 downwards.
CTTCATTTATTAAGATTTGTTATGGAAAATGTGGATCTGTCACATATTTTATCTGACCCGCGCGTCTTTATTTCAAATGAATGCGCTGAATGCTGCTCTCATATAGCAGAACATTATCTGTCACATGACAAAATTGATATTTTATATTTGAAAAACTATGGATTAATTAAGCCAAAAGATCTTATATTACTTTCAAATATGTTGTTTAATACCTGCAAATCAAAGATTGCTGATATTAATTCTATTAAAATAATATCAAAAGCCTGGGTTAAAAATGTGATTAACAATATTTTACAAGCTCCTGAAATAAAGCCATTTTATGCTTTCGATGGTTTAATAGGCGGCGGAACCGCTCTAATTCTGGCGGCAGGACCGTCTCTATCAGACAATATAGAACAAATTAAACAAAACAGAAATAAATTTACAATTTTTGCTATTCCAAAAGTATTAAAGACATTGGAAAAATATGGGATTGTTCCTGATTTTGCGATATTTGCGGATGCAATTAACCGTTTTGAAATATCTGACTTAAGCAGCGATTTTATCTCTCAAATAAATGCCGTTGCCGATATAAAATCTGATAGTACGGTACTTACAAAAGGCTGGAAAAACACTTACTTTTATTTTGCAAATAATACGGAATTTGTAAACAAACTGGCTAATAAGGGGCTTGTCAAAACTTATCCGGCGGTAGGAACTACGACACTCAACGGGATTATGTGCGCTTCACAGCTGGGCTTTAAAACCATTGCAGTCTGCGGGTTTGATTTAGCCTTTAAAAACGGAATGGCGTACTGCGATAATACCACATTGGAATTAAAAGATAACAAAGCACAAATCGGCGATTATACCGTAGATACTACACTCGTTAAATCGGTTAACGGCGATATGATAAGAACACGCGTTGATTATGCAAACTTTATTCCCCAATGTGAAAATAATCTCAAATTAATTTCATCGGATACTAAAATATTTAATATAACAGATTTTGGTGCATACATTAAAGGAATGACATATACAAGTTTTAACAGGGTTATTCCGGAAACAGCAAATAATGCTTCTGATGTAAAATCATCAAAATCAATTACTATTAATCTTCTGGGGGCTCTTGAAGACGAAATTAAAGGAATGGAGGAATTAAAAGAACTATTTTCTTCTAACGAGATTAATTTTACAAAAATATATGCACTTAAAAAGTCATCTTTGCTATCAGAATATACAAGATTTGATTTATTAAAACTTGTACAGGGTGATTTTACAAAAGAACAATTAAATGAATTTGTCAAAACAATAATTGATTCTATTAATGAGTTAAAATCAATGATAGAAAAGAGATTGGTTCATTCTTAGATTATGCTTCTGTTATACCTTCATCAGTAAATTCCAAACCTGTAATAAACTGATAAATTTCGACAGGTAATAAGTGCTGTATTTGGCTTTCAAGAACAAAAAACGCAGACCCGGAGCCTGTCATCATTGAATTAGGGTAGGCTTTTTTAATTTTTTTTAATACACTGTATTTATATAACGGCGCAATCTCTAAATCATTGTGAATTAACGGACTAATATTTTTGCCAGTAATAAGTGCATTCTTTAACTTTAGGACTTTTGATGGTTCCTTAGGCGGCAGCTTCAATGAATCGAACATTTGATATCCATCTTTTGCCGTGATACCAAAATTTATCGGTTTTATAATAGAAACACCTGACTTATAATTTGAAAGGATTTGGGTTAACCTCTCTCCGCGCCCTTCAGCGTAACATGTCCCGCCGTGATAACAAACATTCAAGTCCGAGCCTAACGCAGCACAGAGTTCATCAATCTTGCTTAGAGATAAATTCGTATTTAATACTTTATTTAGTGTCCAGATTACACCTGCTGCGTTAGAGCTACCACCGCCTAATCCAGCCTGCACCGGAATATTTTTTTCAATATGCACGCTTATTCTATATGGTTTTAAACCATTAACTTCTGAATAAAATAACTTTATGGCTTTGCAGGCTATATTTTTTTCATTATAAGGAATTTCCTGACAATTTCCCGAAAGTATAATTTCAAGTGTATCAGAGGGGGCAAATGTAAAATCCAGATAATCATAAAGTGATATAGTCTGCATAATACTTGCAATGTCATGGAAACCGTCTTTACGAACACCGAGAACTTCCAAACCGAGATTAATTTTTGCGGGCGTTTTAATTTTTATTTGCATCTAATAAAGCCTCAGAAAGTTCACCAAATTTTTGAATAGATAGTTTCTCGCCTCTAATGTCTTCCGGCAGAGAAACCTTTTTAAAAGCAGTTTCAATCACATTTTTAGGATACGCAGCCTGCAATAAACAGTTTCTTAATGTTTTTCTTCGCTGTGCAAATGCCGCCTTCACAACACGTCTAAAATGTTTATAGTCGACAAGAGCAAGAAGAGGCGTTTCTCTTATATCCAGTTTTACAAGAGCGGAATTGACCTTCGGCGCAGGGTAAAAAGAGCGCCTTCCTACAAGTTTAACGATTTTACAATCTGCCCAGAATTGTGAAAGAATAGACAAAAGCCCGTACGCTTTATTTTCGGCGCCGGCGTCTGCCGTCATTCGTCTTGCAACTTCTTCCTGAACCATCAATATAACAGATTTTATACAATTCCTATTTTTATTATCCATGTCGTCTATTTCCCCGAGCAGATGCGCTACAATGGGCGATGTAATATAATAAGGAATATTTGCAACCACTTTGATTTTTGCATTTTCAGGAACAATTGCCGATATGTCGGTCTTTAAAATATCCTGATGAATTATTTGAAGGTTATCAGCATTCAATTTTTTTAATACATCTATAGCATCCTCATCCAATTCAACCGCAATAACTTTTTTTGCCCTTTTAACAAGCTGTTCCGTGACAAAACCTATTCCTGGTCCAATCTCCAGCACTGTATCATTTTCATTAATATCAGCAAACTCTAAAATAGCATCAATCACATCCGGATTAATTAAAAAATTCTGCCCGAGGCGTTTTTTTGTTCTAAAAAATTTTGCTCTTTGCAAGTAATCACTCATACTATTTATAATAATACAAACAGGTAAATGTTTTTAGTTTATTATTTGTTATTTTATTAATGTTAAAATAATAAAAGGAGTACATCGTGAATTATTGCAAAGAAAAACTAAGGACAGAAGACATTGTAGAATTATTCCAATCGGGCTGCAAGACCGACACAAAACTCGGACTTGAATATGAGCGCATTCCTGTATCGACGAAAGATTACAGAAGCGTCTCTTATTACGGCGAATGGGGCATTTGTGAACTTCTGGCAGACTTTGCAAGAATTGATAACTGGGACTATATTCTGGACGGGGTTAATATTATCGGGTTAAAAAAGCTGCATGATACTATAACAATAGAACCCGGATGCCAGTTTGAAATAAGTTTAGAGCCTAAAAAGTACATTAAAGATATAAAGTCTGAAATCGACAGGATTAACAAAGAAATAAAACCATTATTAAAACGATATGAAATAGAACTTTTAAATTATGGTGTAACACCGGTTTCGACTTACAGGTATATTCCGCTAAACCCCAAGAGAAGATATAAATTAATGGCTGACTACCTTGGCGGCATATTATCAGATGTAATGATGAGAGAGACTGCAGGGATACAGGTTTGTGTTGATTATAAGAGCGAAGAAGATGCCATTAGAAAGTTTAACCTGGCAAACAGAATGTCACCTTTTACAACCGCAGCTTTTGCAAACTCAAAAATCAGGGGTGGTGTAGATACGGGTTACCAGAGTTTCAGAGCGCTGGCATGGTTAAATACCGATAACGAACGCTGCGGGTTTGGGACAAAATTAAGAAAAGAACACTTGTTTCATGATTACATCGATTTTCTTATGGAAATCCCCATGATATTTATTCAGAGAGGCGAAGATATTATTCCGATAAGCGGGAAAATTAATTTCAAACAATTTATGGGAAACGGATATGAGGGGCTATATCCCACAATTGAAGATTTTAAACTTCACGCAAATTTAGCGTTCCCCGATGTTCGATTAAATTCTTTTATAGAAATCAGGAACCACGACAGCGTACCGGAGGAATATATATATTCAGCACTTGCACTGTATAAAGGAATTATGTATGATACAAGTGCACTCGAGAGTGCCGAAGAACTGCTTGAGCGCTTTGACCTTGAAGAAATCAGCGAATTCAGATACAGAGTTCCGAGAGAAGGGCTGAAAACAAGACTCGGACATTACAAAGTAAGAGATATTGCAAAAGAATTGATTGAAATTGCATATTATTCATTAAGAGAAAAATTTGATAAAGAAGACGAGTACTTACTCCCTATAAAAGAACTCGTAAAACAGGGGTTAACCCCGGGTGATTTAACAACACCGCTTGTAGAAGTACATACAAAGTCTTATTAATTCGGGACTTAAACTATTTGTGAAGCTTAATTATTGCTACATTTTCTATATGCGGAGTATTTGGAAACATGTCAAACGGTTGTATCAATTCTATGGTACAGCCGTTGTTTAATAGAAATTTCAAGTCCTGCGCAAGAGATTTTGGGCTGCAGCTGACATAAATTATCGTATCACCCGTAACTCTTAAAATATTTTTTAAAACTTCTTCTCCGCACCCTTTCCGCGGCGGATCAAGAATTGTAATATCAAAACTCTCTTGTATTTGTTTAATATATTCAAGAGTGTCCGAAACAACGACCTTAACATTTGTTATATTGTTATCTTTAATCGTTTCAATTGCATTATGAACGGAATGTTCGTTTAATTCCACGCTTACAACCTCTTTGCACAATGATGAGAGGGTAATCCCGAAGGTTGCAATTCCTGCATAGGTATCCAGAAGTTTTGGAGAATTAAAATTATTTGCAATATAATTTTTTATAAAATTAAACATCCGGTTTGCACAATCAGGATTTACCTGAAAAAATGTGTCGCCGCTGATTTTAAAAACGAGATCCGAAAGTTTTTCTTCAATAAAATCACAGCCCGCAGCGGTGAAGGAACTTTCGCCCAGTATAACATTGGTCTTTCTTGCATTGAAATTGATAACAACACCCTTTATATGCTTAAAATTATTAATGAGGCTGTCTGCTAGCTTTTTAAATTTCGTGTTTATAACTTCGCTATTAACAACAAGTGTTACAAGAATATCATTGTTATATTTGGAATATCTTAAAACAATATGCCGCAACTCACCCGAATTATCTTCCTCGCGATAACCGGTTATCCCCAGTTCTTCGCCTGTTATTTTAATAAATTCTATTATTTCATCACATATATGAGGATGAATCGGACAGTATTTAATATTAATAAGTTCATGTGTCCCGGGTTTAAAATACCCGGCATAAAGCCTAGCATTTGCATTAACATTATTGTAGAGCTTGCCGCGGCTTCTTACCGGATATTGAATTTTACACCTGTATTCATAAGGAGCGTCCGCCGTTATAGGGTTATTTACAGTCATTTTATTTCCGAGGACAGAGAAAATTGTATCCTCAACTATTATTTTTTTGTATTTTAATTGTTCAGAATACTCTATATGCTGTAGAGAGCAGCCACCGCACACTTTTTGGAGTTTGCATTTAGGTTCAATTCTATATTGCGATGGTGTAATGATTTCTACAATTTCTGCTTCCGCATAATTCTTTTTTGCTTTAGTAATTTTACATTTGAGAGTATCACCGGGACAGGCGTTTTTTATAAAAACAACAAAGTTATTACTTCTTGCTAAACCGGCACCCTCGCTATTTAGTTTTTCAATATTTAAAACAACAATATCACCGGTGTTCATTTTATTTACCTAAAATTACCATCATAACAGAAATGTCAGCAGGCTTTACACCGCCGATTCTCGATGCCTGCGCAAGATTTACCGGTCTTATTTTTTCAAGTTTTTCACGGCTCTCCGAAGAAATACTTTTAACCCTACTGTAATCAAAATTATCAGGGATTTTATACTTTTCCAACTGCTCTGTGTTTTCAATCTGGGTTTCCTGACGTTTAATATATCCGTCATATTTGATAAGTATTTCCGCTTCCTGTGTAATATCGTCCGACAAATTAAGCAGGTTTGTTTCGGAATCCACCTCTTTTAATACGGAATAATCAACATTCGGGCGTTTCAAGAGTTCAGCAAGTCGAACACCTCTGTCAATTGCCTCTCCGTATTTTGCCAGAATTCGGTTAACTTCTTCCGTGCATGATAACTTAGTATTTTTCAGGCGTTCAATTTCCTGTTTTATTTTTTCTTCTTTGGTTTTAAAAATATTATACTGCTTATCATCAATCAGACCTATTTTATACCCCAGAGGTGTTAAGCGTTCATCCGCATTATCCTGTCTTAAGAGCAAACGGTACTCCGAGCGGGATGTAAGCATTCTGTACGGTTCTTGAATATCTTTGGTAACTAAATCATCGATAAGTGTTCCGATATAAGAGGAACTGCGACTAAATGTTACCATCTCAGAATTATCAAGGTATTTTACGGCATTAATACCCGCAACAAGTCCCTGAGCGGCAGCCTCTTCATAACCGCTTGTCCCGTTAATCTGACCTGCAAAAAACAACCCTTTAATTCTTTTTGACATTAACGAATGTGTAGTTTGCACGGCAGGAATATAGTCGTACTCTACAGCATAGGCAGGTTTAATAATATGAGCATTTTCTAACCCCGGTAATGAACGAACCATCTTTACCTGAACATCAGCAGGCAAACTGGTTGAAAAGCCTTGAATATAGACTTCATAAGTATTCATTCCCTCAGGTTCTATAAAAATATGATGGGACGGATTTGATGCAAAACGTTTTACCTTGTCCTCAATTGAAGGGCAGTACCTTGGACCTACTCCTTCAATCAGCCCCTGATACATAGGGGATTTATCAAGATTTTCTCTTATTATCCTGTGGGTTTCTTCATTCGTTCTCGTAAGATAGCACGGAACCTGCGGTCTTACCGGTCTGTCAGGTTTAAATGAATAAAAGGATAATTTATCATCTCCCGGCTGAATTGTCATTTTTGAATAATCAATAGTACGTTTATCAACCCGCGCCGGAGTACCTGTTTTGAGTTTTTTTACAACAAACCCCAACTTTTTAAGCGAATCAGAAAGCCCTATAGCCGGCATTTCTCCCAATCGCCCTGCATTGTATGATTTTAAACCTATATAAATTTTGCCGTTAAGAGATGTACCCGTAGTAAGAATAACAGCCCCTGCTCTATACTCGTTGCCGAACTCATCAATTGCACCGGTTATTGTTTCCCCCTCTGCAATCAAATCAGTAACGGTTGCCTGCTTTAACCATATATTATCAGTACCTTCAATAACATTTCTCATATAGCGCATATACTCTTTTTTATCGGATTGCGCTCTTAAAGCCCTGACTGCAGGTCCCTTGGAGGAGTTTAAAACTTTCATCTGAATATACGTAGCATCCGCAGCCTCACCCATAACACCGCCAAGTGCATCAATTTCTCTTACAAGGGTTGATTTTGCAGGACCTCCGATTGCAGGATTACACGGCATTAAAGCAATGTTATCAAGATTGAGACTGAACAATAACACATTCGCCCCCAGCCGCGCCGCGGAAATAGCCGCTTCGCAGCCGGCGTGACCGGCGCCGACCACAATTATATCAAATTTATTGTTTAAATAACTCATAAAATGATTATAATACAAAAGAGTTCTATGATATAATTTAATTAAGAGAGGTTAGTATGAAGAAAATTTTATTTTGTCTGTTAATGTTTTTGTTTCTGTCTCCGCACGCCCTTGCCGAAGATTATTTATTCACGGGCAGTATCGAGTTTAACTGGGATGAAATAACACAGGAAGAGCGGGAAGAAAATATTAAACAAATGCAAACAAATATTTTTGGCGAAAACCTGCCGGAAAAGAAAATCAGAATGGAAGATTTTAAAACAAAATACAAAGACTATTTAAAAGATAAAGATTATAAAAAACATTATATGGTTGCAGCCGCAGGCTATAAAGAATACAAAGATTATAATATTTCCGCAATGTATTTTAAAAAGATGTCATCACTTTATATGTACGGTCTTCAAAAAAAAGACGACCCGACAACCATTTATTATTACGATGCACTCGGAAACTTGCGTTACGTTGATAATATCAAGGGATTATATCCTCAATTTCCATACTATGCGGAACAATACAGACGCAGCGGTGTGCTTGCGGGCGTAAGTTACTTTACCTCAAAAGAAACCCAGTATATTTTTAAGGGGAACGGAGAATTTAAAGGAGTGTGGAACCAGTACAAGTTCTATGATAAAAAAGGAAAAGTTATTATGCAAAGGAGTAATTACTAATGTTACCGGAAGCTGAAATCGGAGAATTTTTGACCTGCAATAAATTAACAATATCAACTGCAGAATCCTGTACAGGCGGTCTGTTAAGTTCTAAACTGACTGATATTCCAGGAAGTTCAAACTATGTAAACTACAATGTTGTAACTTATTCTAACAAAATAAAAAATAAAGTCCTGAACGTAACCGAATACACGCTGGAAAATTTTGGAGCAGTAAGCCCTGAATGCGCAAGAGAAATGGTGCAGGGATTAAAAAATCTGACAGGTGCCGATATTTGTGTTGCAACAACAGGAATTGCCGGTCCCGGCGGCGGTACCCCTCAAAAGCCGGTCGGTCTATGCTACGCTGCAGTAATGTATAACGACATTATAGAAGTTGAAAGAATACTGTTAAATCCTGAAATACCGAGAAAAGAAATGAAAGAACATTTTGCAGCACACACACTTGAACTGATAAAGAAAGTTTTACATCTTTGATACAATCTGTTCAAGAAGCGGCTGACAGTCCTTCATTAAGTATTCCGCAAAAGATTGAGTATCAACCTGTACCATCACTATTGACAGGTAATTTTCATCAAGCTGCGAAAGCATATCCATTAAGGTTTCCTTTTCCAGAACAATCATCGGTTTAATAATATCCGGTTTCATTAATGTGCTGAGCATTTTAATATAAACTTCATTGTCAAAAAGCTGCAGATATTCAGGTTTATCTTTTGACATTGAAAAAATTATTTGTTTCAAAATAAACGGGTCAATACTTGCCATAACAGCCTCGTAATCTCTGTCACCTAAAGACGTAATTTGATTAATTACCTGAGTAGAATCCACTTGAAAAGAAGGCTGCCCCGTTAAAGACTCCATTAACTGCTGCATTAATTCAGGAGGAAGCGCTTTTAAATATTTTGCCACATCCTTTTTTTCAACTTCTTTATTAGCAAAAAAGTTCTGCACCTCTTCATCAGGCATCATCAACAGTATTTCATCCAAATCAAATGTATTTAACATCAAATTAACCATTTCTTCAGGATCAATATCTTCTAATAATGTTAACAATTTGTCTTTAGTAAAAAACTGCATACCGATAACCATGTCTTCCGGCTCAAGAAGCGGCAATATAGCTTCCCTTGTCTGGTAATCCATCTCTGATATGATTCTGTATTTATTCTCCGGATCAAAAAGTCTGAATAGCTCAATAAGTTCATCAGTACTATTATAAAGTTTTCTGGCATAATTAAGCGCATTTACATTACCCTGAGCAGCTTCCGCTTCAAGAATTTCATCAACAGTAGATGTTGCATAATCTCTCATTCTTGTGTTTGACAGATTAAGCACACTTTGCAAATGAAAAATATTTGTATCAATTGCGACCATATTTATACCTTTATTATATAACTTATATATATAAAGTATTTATTAGTAAAATAATTGCTTTTTTGTTACAAAAGTTAATATTAGAAGAATCTCTCTCTTAATTCATAAATAGAGTGCGTTTCACCATCAAAGACATAATTCCCTACAACCCCCGTACCATAGTTTTTTACAACATTATGCTCGTACCTTAAATTAGTCGTCGGAGTCATAAGTATTTTATTATGGACACCAGAATTTCTTAGCTTTGTTATTTCAAATAAAGCTTCTTCAAAAGTATTTTCAATAACCTGAAGGATAAATAAATAATCAACAGGCGCTTGCGAATGTATGGCTTTGAAAAAGTATTCCAAATCATTGTCTATTTTTTCAATGTTCGGGAAGCTGAAAATATATCCATACCCGTTTTTCTTAGGGATTACTCCGGTTCTTGAATACAAAAACTGATTCAATATTTTATACTGTTCATCAATATCGACTTTTTCATGTATATAATCTTTAGCTTTTAATTCTATATAAATAACGCAGGCAGATATTTTTTGATTCATTTTTTGAATATCACGCTGCAATTCTTTATTAATACGATGTTCTTCATTCTTTAAATAATCAAGCCGCATATCAGCAAAAAACTTACCCAAAATATTAAATCTCTGTTTTAAGAATTGCGATATTAAGAAAAGAACCGTTAATAACAAAATTCCCGTAATAAAGCCCCAAATTTGAGAAACAATTGTATTGGCCGGCTCCCATATAGCACCAGCTAGAGAAATAACTATATTTGCGAAGGGGGCAAAGAATTCAAAAGCCGAAGAATTACCTAAAGTAAACATCATATACAGTGTATAAAGTAAAAGATAAAACAGCATAACAACAGCTATAAACTGAAATATATTTTCAAGGCATTTAGCAATTCCTGATGCCAGTACTAATAGTTTTTTCAATGTTTAGTCTCCCAATTTTATATTATCAATCAGCCTTACACCCTCTACTCTGCAAGCTATAAAGGCTCTGGAATTATTATTTGCTTTTTCTTCCTGCTCCAGAGTTTCAGAATTATAAATTTCAAGATACTCTAATTCCACATTATCATTTAACAGTGAAAATGCAGTTTCTTTCAAAGCATCAATATCCGTTATACCTTTAAGATAGCACTGTTTTATATTTTGTAAAATCTTAGACAAAACAAGCGCGTCTTTTTTACCTTTGTCTGATAAATACTTGTTTCTGGAACTTAACGCCAGTCCGCTTTCCTCTCTGACAATCGGACAGCCTATTATTTCTATAGGGATGTTTAAGTCTTTTACCATTTTTTTGATAATAATTAACTGCTGCGCATCCTTTTCTCCAAAGAAGGCAAAATCAGGCTGCACTATATTAAACAGCTTATTAACAACCGTACAAACACCGTCAAAATGTCCGATTCTCGATTTTCCGCATAATTTGTCCGTGTAATTAAAAGGCGGACAAACATAAGTAAGATTATCATTTGATAAAATAAAGCCTTCGCCGTACATTTCGGCAGGAGATGGGGAGAATACCACATCAACACCGTTTTTTGTACACAATTCATAATCCGCATCAAGCGTGCGCGGATATTTGTTATAATCCTCGTTTGGTCCAAACTGAATAGGATTAACAAAAACAGATACAACTACCCTGTCACATTTTTCTTTCGCCGCTTTAATAAGGCTCAAATGACCATTATGCAGTGCCCCCATAGTAGGTACAAGCCCAACGGTTTCTTTATCTGATTTATATGGTTGTATATATTCCCTTAGCTCATTTATTTTCTTAATTAACAAAATATTTATCCTCTTTTAATTTTTGATATTCTTCTTCACTTAAACTGAATGTTTCTTCCTTTGATGGGAAATTAAGATTTCTTACGTCAGCAGCATAATCTGTAACCGCTTTTTGTATAACTTCATTAATATTTACATATCTTCTTGCAAACTTCGGAGTAAAATCCGTATATTTGCCGAGAATATCATCAGATACAAGTATTTGTCCTGAACAATACCTTCCCGCACCAATACCAAGGGTCGGAACGGAAAGATTATCCGTAATATATTTAGCACTCTCCTCAGGGACCATTTCAAGAACAACACCGAAAGCTCCCGCATCTACAAGTCTATTTGCCCATTCCAGAAGTTTAATTGTAGATTCATAAGTTTTTCCCTGTATTTTATATCCGCCTAATGTATTCATAAACTGCGGGGTAAAACCTAAGTGCGCAAGAACCGGTATTCCGCTCTGAACACATCTTGACACAAGTTTTAACAAATGGTTGTTTGCACCTTCAATTTTTATTGCCTGAGCACCCGCTTTGAGCATTTTACCTGCATTCTCCAAGCCTTGCTCCAATGAGACATTATAACTCATAAACGGCATATCACCGACAACAAAAGAATTTTTTGCCCCTTTAGAAACAGCTTTAACAAATACAATCATTTCATCTATACCGATAACATAAGTGTCACGGTAGCCTAAAGCTACCATAGCAAGAGAGTCCCCCACGAGAATCAAATCCACACCTGATTGTTCGATAATTTTTGCCGTTGAATAATCGTATGCTGTTATCCCTACTATCTTAGTACCGGTATCTTTTAGTTTTTGCAATTTGGGTATATTCATTTTATCCCCCTCTTTAGTTTCACAATTGCCTATTTCTTTGAATGTTTTTTAAACCAGTAATATATAGCCCGCGCGACCCTGTTGGAACTGTGTCTGACAAGCCCCGATTTATTTTCCTGAATAAGTTTTGATGAAATAATTTCAATATTTAAAGACGCCAGTTTATCATTATCAATAACGACGGGGAATGAACCGGCTTCCGCATACCCTTCTGAAATCACGTCAGAGAGTACATTATTTACAAGAACTGCATCAATAATTCTTTTACCGCCGGCATGTTTAATCAATGCCTTAATATGATCAGACACCGTATAGTCGTCAGTTTCCCCCGGCTGGGTCATAATGTTACATACATAAAGCTTTTTAGCCTTTGAGGCGGATATGGCATCTGCTACTTCACTTATTAACAGGTTCGGAATAACACTTGTATAAAGGCTGCCCGGTCCCAAAATAATTAAATCTGCACCCTTTATAGCGGTAAGAACATCAGGCAGCGGCTTACATTTTTCAGGTTCGGTAAATAAGCGTTTTATAACACCGCCTGCCTCAGGAATATTTGATTCTCCGTGAACAACTCTTCCGTCCTCAAATTTTGCAACTAATTTCATATCATCAAGAGTAGCAGGGAGAACAACGCCTCTGATAGAAAGTACTTTTGAGGACTCTTTTACTGCAGTCACCATATCTCCCGTAATAGAGCATAAAGCGGTTAAAAAGAGGTTGCCGAAACTGTGACCTTCAAGCCCTTCTCCGTTTTGAAAACGGTATTGGAATAACTGTGTAACCAAATCTTCATCATCAGCAAGTGCCGCAATACAGTTTCTAATATCCCCCGGAGGAAGCACTCCGAGCTCTTCTCTTAATCTTCCCGAACTGCCGCCGTCATCGCCAACGGTAACAACCGCAGTAATATTATTTGTAAAACGTTTAATTCCTTTAAGAAGCATCGAAAGCCCCGTGCCGCCGCCTATTGCAACAATATGAGGTCCTCTGTTTAACTTACGGCGTCTGTAAAGGATTTCTAAGACCGAACTTCTGTCCTTTTCCGTTCTTAAGTCCATGATAGACATATTTGTCTTTTGCCAGCCCAGAAAAAAGAGAATAACACCCGCTATTATTAACAGACATGCAAGCAGGTCATGCGGAAGATAATTAACCGTAGACTTAGCAAAAGTAAGCAGCCAGGATAAAATCCCGATATTCAATAATATGAGAATACCAAAAAGGATTAAAAAAGACCCCAACAATATAAGTGCAAACCATCTTTTAACCTCAAGTCCGGGGATAAGCCATCCGACATCTTTCGGTACCTTTATATGACGAATTTTTTTTAACATACTATTCTGCCCAACCTGCTTCTTTTGCTGTAATATAATTAACCGGATACGGTTTTATTAATTCATATGCCTGTTTTATTAAACCGAGAGAAGACGGATATTTATTACTAAAGTGTATTGTCTGCGCATTTACGGCAGCCATCCCCTGATTAATTGTTCTTATTTGCGAAGTGTGTATAAAGTGTTGTAAACGTTTCATTATTGAATAATTATCAGTGTTATCCGCAATAGAATAATCAATCGTTAAATCCGTATTATACGTTTTTTCAGGCATTAATTCCTGTACTACTCTTATATTTACCATTTCCGCTGTCTTATCGGCGACATCACCCAATGGGGAATACAGAGAAAGCCAGTTTGAACATTTTTTCACGGCACGCGCAACAGCACAAGAAAATTGGAAGTCTTCGCCCATTTTTTTATACATCGCACCATGCGGTCTTACAAATTCTATATCAAGGCTGTAAGCCTTAGCAAATGATAAAAGCGCACCCACCTGATAAACAACAAGCGTTTCAATCTCTTCTTCAGTTAAATCAACATTTCTGTATCCAAACCCCTGTATATCCGCATATCCTATGTGCGCACCGATTGCTATGTTTCTATTTTTTGCCTCAAATAAAGCAGATTTAATAACAACAGGATCCCCTGCATGGAACCCGCACGAAATAGCGGCAGAACTAACATAATCAAGAAGTTCCAATTCCGTTGAATTTTTATACACACCGAACCCCTGCGCCAAATCACAGTTAAAATCAATATTTTTAATTTGTTTTCTCTCAATTGTATCCTGCATTATATCCAACCTCAATACAAAAATATTATACCATAAAATATTACTTATAATCGCATTTCTGATTTCAGATACGCCTGAATAAAGCCGTCAATTTCTCCGTCCATAACAGCATCAACATTACCGACTTCATATCCGGTTCTGTGGTCTTTCACCATTTTATACGGATGAAAAACATAAGATCGAATTTGTGAACCAAAATTAATATCAAATGCCTCGCCTTTTAATTCTGCAAGTTTCTTTTCATGCTCTTGCTGTTTAAGTTCTAACAGCTTTGATGCAAGCATCTGCATTGCATTTTCTTTATTCTGCAGCTGAGAACGTTCCTGCTGGCATTTTACAACAATTCCAGTGGGTTTATGAACAATTCTTACGGCTGTTTCGACTTTATTTACATTTTGCCCGCCGGCACCACCGGAGCGCATTGTATCAACTTCTATATCCTCCGGCGGTATTTGAATCTTTTTATCAACATCTGGAATAATCGGAGACACTTCACACGACGCAAAACTTGTTTGTCTTTTATTGTTTGCGTTAAACGGGGACAATCTTACCAGTCTGTGAACACCTTTTTCCGCTTTCAAATACCCGTAAGCATACTTTCCGGTAATTTTAAGAGTTGCAGACTTAATCCCGGCTTCTTCTCCGTCAGATTTTTCTATCAGTTCAATTTTATAATTATGCTTTTCAGCCCAGCGTGTATACATTCTTAAAAGCATATTCGCCCAATCCTGTGCATCTGTGCCGCCGGCACCCGCATTTATGCTTAAAAAAGCATCCGCATAATCATACTCTCCGCTTAGGAGTTTTTCAAAATCATATTTATCAAGCTGTTCTTCAACTTTTTTTAAATTTATTTCTGCCTCTTTTAAAAATTCTTCATCATCGAGTTCTGCAGCTGTTTCAGCATCCGTTATTGTCTCTTCCCAGAAGTTAAATAATTCAAGAATATCTTTTATTTCCCGAATTTGTGCACCAAGTTCGGATGCTTTTCTCTGATTTGCCCATATTTCAGGTTTTTCTAATTCTGACTGAAGCTGCTGAAGTTTATCATTTAATTCGGCAAAGTCAAAGACACTCCTTATTTTTTGCAATTCGTTTTTTTAATTC
>CALUTH010000024.1 GCA_944323635.1 Candidatus Gastranaerophilales bacterium | reverse complement strand
ATGAATTTAAAAATGTCTGAAACCTTGATATAATCCCCTATATGATATGATATGATATGATATGATATGATATGATGTGGTGGGGTGGGCTAAAGTTTCTAAAAAAGGTGCCGTAATACATAACAGACAGTTTAATTATTAATTAAAAAGAGGAGTAAAAACATGGACAACATTGGATTCGGCCGCCTTACCACGCAGGCAGGACAGCAAATCAAGTTTGAGAATTTTGACAAAAACAGTGACGGAACAATTACGGAAGAAGAGTATAACGCAGCACTTCAAGAGTACGGACTTGATTCTGTAGAACTTTCAAAAGTTGATACTGATGGAAATAAAGAAGTGTCAAACGAAGAATTCCAAGTATGGGAGCAAAAGATTAAAATGGAAGAGGCACTTGCACCATATATAACAAAGGTAACAACTGATTTTATCGGCGCAAATAGTGCGTACGCCGGAGATATGACTACGGCATTAAGGAATTATGTAGATACATACGCAGAAACGTATATGGCTGAAGGAAATAATGTAACTAATCTTGCAACAGATTTTGCTGCGACATTAGAAACCAAATATGCAGAATTAAAAGAAGAAGTACTTTACGATACTCCTGAGGCAGCCGCGGAAAGAGAGGCTGTAAAGAAACAAGAAAATGCGTCAATTAAATCAACAGTTCTTGATACAATATTGCAGGAAGAAAAAGCAGAAGTGACAAAACAAGTACGTAGAGGACTCTTCCGTAAAGCAAAGTCTGAAATGGACGATAACGAGGCAGCAATATACGAACAAAAACTTGGTGCCGCACTGGAAAAAGAGGCAGACAAATTTATTGCGGGTTATACTGGCGCGAATTTGGCAGCAGATTTGGAAACCCATCTTAGAGAATATCTTGCTTCCTCAGAAAGAAGTAAACTTGAAACAGAAATTGCTGATTGGGAACGAAAAACAAGTGGTTCTGAGTGGAATTATATCGATTCCGGAGAGCTTGAAACCCTCAAAGGGTATGCAAAAGAACTCCTTAATGCCGCAATAGAAAAGGGATTTACTGTATCACTCGGAGGGTATAACTATACTAATGTATCTGCGCTAGAAGAGAAAATAGATGCGTATACTGACGGTGCGTCATTAAAAGAGGCTGTACAGAAGTTTATTGACTCGCTGGAAACAGAATCTGTTGAAGCAACAACCAAGAGTGCAGCAGTAAGCGAGGCAGAGGCAGCAGAACAAGCAGCGTTTGCCGCGATTAGCAGCGATGCATATCAAGTTGATACAACCACAATAGACTTCAGTTCTATTAATGGATATTATGACGATGCAACTATTACCGTAAAAGGTAAAAGCGATCATGATGCGAATATTCAAGACGAAGCAAAAAAACGAATTGAAGAAAGTGATTTGAAAGACCAAATGTGGGAACAAGTTCTTACAATGCTTAATGAACAAGGTATTTCATCAGACTCCGACATTGTAAGTACTATAAAAGGTGTATTTGAAAATGTATACGCAGACTCCCTAAATGATACTCTTAGCAGCATTACTTCCTACAAGTCAAAACACAAAGTACTAAATAAAAAGAAAGAATACACTTCAAATGAAGGTATGCAAACGATTGTACAAAACTTTTTATCAACCTTCAATACCAATATCGCTAACGCAATTAGCGAAATGAATACATCCAAAACGGATATGGATACGCAGGACATTAATCTTAAAAATATCGCTCAGGCAGCCGGCGTAGATAAAGATGTACAAAATGCTGTTGAAGAGGATAGAACTGCTATAACCAATGACATTGGCGAGCAGGCAGAAGCTTTGGTAGATGCTTTAGAGTCAACGTTACTAAGAAAAGCTAAGTCAATGTGTTCTGCAAATGATGTTACGTTTGATGAAAAGATATTTAATACAATGTTTAATAATGCAAAGGGTAAAGTCTTAAGTGATGATTATGTTTCTATAATTAGTATTGATAATATGTTCGTCAACGAAAAATATGCCCAATTCAACCCCAGAACAGTAATGTCAGTATGTATCAATGAATTTCAAACTAATTATACCGAATGGGTAGAAAAACAATCAGCATAGTTCTAAGAAAAAACCTCGGAAGGTCTTAATCCTTCCGGGGTTTTATAAATTTGTTTCTTATCAATTCTTTTGCTTTCTCTACTGCGTCATACTCGTTGTAAAATACGTTTTCTTCTCCGACCTGCGAAACAATGTTCAAGTCTTTTAATTGCCCGCGGACTTCTTCGTTTTTAACAACCAGCATAATACGGATTCTTTGTCCCTGCAGCCTTACGATTATGTCTTCGAGTGCAAATATTGCGGAAATATCAAGGAGCGCGCCTGATTCGTAGTTGAGGATAAGGAATTTAGTGCCAAGCTGTTCTTCAAATTGTGCGACAAGCTGTGTTGCAGAGCCAAAGAAGAATTGTCCGTCAATGTGTACAACGCGGATTTGATAGTTGTAAACCTTAAATAATTGTTTTTCCAGTTCATCAATTTCGTCATCCTGAACTGTTTTAACACCGAGTGAGGTTTTGTCAGCAACCCTTTTTGCATAAAGGAGTGATGCCAGAGTAATTCCCGCACCGACTGCAAAAATCAGGTTATAGAATACTGTCAGAAGGAATACGACCGCTAAGACGTATAAATCGTCTCTTGGTGCGTATTTTATAACTTTTAACAGTTTTGTGTCAATAATATCATACCCGATTTTGATAAGAATCCCCGCAAGAACGCACAATGGAATTTGCTTTGCAAAATCAGCAAAGCAAATAAGTACGGTAAGCAGGATAAGCGGGTTAATAATTGTAACCAATCTTGTTGCTGCGCCGGCGTTGATTGCTGCCGCGCTTCGCATGGTAGCGGCAGAGCCGAATAGTGAGCCTGTAATTGCGCAGAAAAAGTTTCCGATACCCTGTGCGGTTAAAATTCTTTTTGGCGGTGTTTTGGTTTTTGTAAGTGAATCCACAACAAGCCCCGTCAGTAAACTTTCTGATGACGCAATAATAGCAATTACAAGTGCGTACGGAACGCAGTCAAGAATAACTTTAGGGTTAAGTACTGGTGTAATAAACCCTGGAAAATTAAATGAAATCTCTGAAATCCTTGCAACGTCAGCACCCATTTTTACTGAAATTATAGTACCAAGTATGAGTGCAATAATTTGTGACGGAAAAATTCTGTTTATATTTTTAGGGGTTAAAAATACTATTAACAAAGTCAGCCCGCCAAGTATAAGTGCATCGTGATTTACAGGTGACGTAAATAATTTTTTAAGTCCTTCAACCGGTGAAGCTTCAATCGGCTGCCCGACGAGCGGATTTAACTGCAAAAGTATAAGCAATGTTCCCACACCATTCATAAATCCGGATATTACCGGATAAGGAACATATTTTACGATTCCGGGCAGCGGAGTTAGACCGATAACTACCTGAAAAATTGCCGCAATTGCCATTACTGTTACAATTGTCTGTAATTCCAGTGAATGGGTTAAAATCATTGAGGTTAGAACAATCGTTACGGGCCCTGTCGGACCTGAGACCAGAACACCGCCGAGAATTCCTGCTATAAAGCACAGAATAATAGCGCTCCAAACACCTGCTCCGGCGCCTAATCCTGTTGCCACACCGAAAGCTAACGCTTGAGGCAGTGCAACAATTGAAGAAACTATGCCTCCTAAAAAATCACCTCGTATTTTATTTAATAGTTTCATTAATATTTATTTTACAATAAATAAAGAAAAATCTAATCTAAATACTGTAAAGTTAACTTTACAAAATTGAAAAGATTTTTATTCCACGCTATTATTATATTATTGTGGGAGTATTCTATAATTTTTGGAATAAAAGGTAAAATTACATAAAATGGAAGGCAATTATTTTAATTTATTAGCATCGGATGTAAAGCGTTTATGGAACGGCTTGGACAGCACCCAGAAATTTGCAATGCTTGTTATAGTTGTACTTACACTGGTTGCGGCGTCGTTTTTCCTGTCAAAAGCGCTTGAACCGGATTGGGCTGTTTTATATTCAGATTTAAGTGAAACCAATGCCATAAGCGTAATAGAAGGTTTAAAAAAGAACGGGCACCCGTATAAATTATCGGAAGATAAACGTACGATTTTTGTGCCGTCAAACGTACGTGACGAACTGAGAGTTTTTGTTGTTGAAAACGATATGATTCAACGCGAGGACTCGGGGTTTGAACTTCTTGACGATATGCAGCTGGGGTCAACGGATTTCAAGAATAAATTAACCAAACAAATAATTTATCAGGGCGAATTAACCCGCGCTATAGAAAAAATGAAGGGGATAAGATACGCAAAAGTGCATCTTGCAGAGCCAGAACGTTCTATTTTTCAGGATAAAGATGAGGCACCTTCCGCATCTGTTATGCTGGTATTAGAACCGGGTTACAGACTTAAAACTACACAGGTGAAGGCTATTAAAAACCTTGTTGCCTTCTCTGTTCCGCGTCTTTCTCCTGAACGCGTGTTTATTACCGATCAGAATGGTGCAAGTCTTTCTGATGAAGTGGCTAAAAACTCTACAGATATGGAGAGTTTCAAATCAAATCTTGAGAGCCAGACAGCGACAAAGGTAACAAAAGTTCTTGAAAAAATAGTAGGTATAGGGAATGTTTCCGTACAGGTTAACGCGGATATTGATTTTAATTCTGCAAAGGCGACTATTGAAAGCTATATCCCTGTTGCAAATACAAATCAAGGTGTTATGACAAGTTCTCAAACAGAAATTGAAACTTATGAAAACCCGAATCAAATACCCGTACAAAACGGCGTTACGGCAAATCCTAAAAATCTGAACTATTCAAAAGAAAAAAGTGCGGTTAATTATAGTGTATCAAAGGAGATTAAGCAGGTTGTATACGCACCGGGTACCATTAAACGTTTAACTATAGCAGTAGCTGTTAATAAAATTTTGACCGATGCAGAGAAAAAAGAGTTGGAAAATCTTGTACTTTCAGCTTCCGGCGGGAATTACGAACGTGGTGATGTAATAACTGTTTCCGGTTTACAGTTTGAAGGCTTGGCGGCAGAAGAAGAACGTCAGGAAAAAATACAGGCTAAGTATCAGCGTGAACAGGTTGTAGGTACCGTTGTTGATAATGTACTTCCTCTTGTAATACTTTTTTCACTCGGTTTAATAGCGCTTATAATGCTTAAAGGCATCCTTGACAGATTTACTAAGGTTAAAATGCCTTCTCCGCATAGCGGGGGTGTTAATACTACTATTTCTGTAGTGCCTGGTGAAGATGCAATTGCTCAAATGACCGATAATAAAGATCCAATAATTGAGTTTAGAAAAAATTATACTCAGTCGCAAAAAGAGGCAAGTATTAACGAGCTTAATGATATAGTAATGCAGTCACCGGAAGAGGCTGCCAAATTAATAACATCGTATTTGAAGGATTAATAACGGATGTCATTAGAGGATTTAAAAAATAAAAAAGAGCAGAAAATAACACGCCCGAGCCAGAAGGTTGCGGCGCTCTTGATTGCTCTCGGTCCGAACACGGCATCCGAAATTCTTAAAAATATCGGTGATAAAGATTTGTTGGAACAGATTACGCTGGATATTGCGAATCTTGGTAAGTTACCTGATGAAGTTTTAAATGGAATTCTTGAAGAATTTAAAATAGTTTTTCAAGCAAAAAATTACATTGCACAGGGTGGTGTCGGGTATGCAAAGCAGCTTCTTGAAAATGTTTACGGCGCGGAAGAAGCAAGCAAAATGCTTGACAGAGTTAACTCTCTTATTAACACAAACCCCTTTCATTTTCTTAATGATGCTGACCCGAGTCAATTAGCAAACACTTTTTCATCAGAAAATCCGCAGCTTCTGGCGCTTATCCTTGCATATATTCGTCCTGATTTGTCGGCACAGGTGCTTTCATTCCTGCCGCCGGATATTCAGGCGGCTGTATCTATGAGAATTGCGGAAATGACGCCCACAAACCCTGAAATTTTATCTGTAATAGAAGATATTGTTCAGCGTAAGTTCTCGGCACTGCTTGTACAGGATTTCTCTACTGCCGGCGGTGTTGAATCTCTTGCAAATATCCTGAACTGCTGCGACAGGGCAACCGAAAAGAATATTATGGAATGGCTTGATATTGAAAATCAAGAACTTGCTCAGGAGGTTAAAGATCTCATGTTCGTATTTGAAGACATTGTTATTCTTGATGACCGTTCTATTCAAAAAGTTCTCAGAGAAGTCGATTCAAAGGAACTTTCGCTTGCACTTAAGGGTACTAAAGATGAAATTAAGGAAAAAATCTTTAAAAATATGTCAGAACGTGCACAACAAATGCTTAAAGATGATATGGAATATCTTGGACCTGTCCGTGCAAAAGATGTACAGGAAGCACAGACAAAAATCGTTGCAACAATCAGATCACTTGAAGTTTCAGGTGAAATTACAATTACCCGTGCTAGTGTTGAGGATGAATTAATTGAGTAATGAAAATAAATTAAACAGCCGAATAAAGAGTGCAAATGTTCAAATGGGCGGGGAATATGTTTTGCCTATTGAACAAACACCGGTAACCCAGCAGCAGGCAAAAGTAAAAGCCATAATAGAGCAGACGGAACTTAGAAAAAAAGAGATGATGGCGGCTGCTGAGGGCAAAGCAAATACAATTATTGAGCAGGCAGAAACACGGGCATCGCATATCATAGAAGAGGCACGGCAGAAGGCTCAGGAAGAGTATGACCAGATTAAACAGGAAGGGTACGACGCCGGTTTTGAACAGGGGATGAAGGACGGGCTTGAAAAATTTGACAATGACGCGGCAGAGGCTCTAAAATCCCTTGATACGCTTGCGCAAAGTTCTTTTGAAATGAAACACGATATTATTAAATCGGCAGAAAAAGATATTGTGGAACTTATTAATGCGATTTCCTTAAAAGTTTGCGGCAAGCCGATAGATGATAACCTTTTATATAAAATAACTGCAGAAACCGTTATGCAGCTTCCCGATAAAGAAAACATTACCTTAATAGTCAATCCTAAACTTGTCGGGCGGATTTCATCGTTTAGTGAGCGGTTTAAATATGAAATTCCAAATGTAAAAAATGTGAAAATTGTTGAAGATCCTGCACTTTCTGATGACGGAACTATAGTTGAATCGCTATCATCAAGAGTTGATGCAAGGATTTCATCAAAAATTGAAGAGATTGTAAAAAAACTGCGTGCGGAAGCGTTGAAAAATGACATTTAATAAAGAACGTTATCTTGAAATAATAAATTCCACAAATACCAAAAAACTTATCGGGCGGGTTGTTGAGATAATCGGGCTTATAATTGAAGCGGACGGACCGGCAGCTTCTATCGGGGATTTGTGCTATATTTACCCTTCGTTTGGCGCGGAACCTATCTGGGCAGAGGTTGTGGGTTTTAGGGAAAACCGGATTTTACTTATGCCGCTCGGGTCAGTTGAGGGTGTGAGACCGGGTTCGATTGTTGAAGGTACTGGCAGTGCTATGCAGGTAGGTGTTGGTAAACAGTTGATTGGCAGGGTGCTTGACGGTCTGGGGCGTCCGATTGATACTCTCGGGAAAATTAAAATAAACGATTTCCGTTCTACTACCGCGGAATTAATTAATCCGTTAAGGAGGACGCGTATTACCGAACCGCTTTCTCTGGGGGTGCGCTCGGTGGACGGTTTTATAACCGTCGGTAAAGGTCAGCGGATGGGAATTTTTGCGGGTTCCGGTGTTGGTAAAAGTACGACAATCGGTATGTTTGCCAAAAATACAACGGCGGATTTAAACGTTATAGCGTTGATTGGCGAACGCGGGAGAGAGGTTAAGGAATTTATAGAGAATATCCTCGGCGAAGAAGGGATGAAGCGTTCAATTGTTGTTGCTGCAACATCAGAACAGCCTTCACTCGTAAAGATTAAGGCAGCATTTGTCGCAACGACTATTGCGGAGTACTTTAGAGATCAGGGGATGGATGTATTGTTTATGCTGGACAGTGTTACCCGTATTGCAATGGCACAGCGTGAAGTAGGGCTTGCCGTCGGCGAGCCGCCGGCAACAAGGGGTTACACTCCTTCTGTATTTGCACTTATGCCCAAACTTCTTGAAAGAACCGGAACAAACGATAAAGGTACAATCACAGGGTTGTATACTGTATTGGTTGAAGGTGATGATTTTAACGAACCCATATCCGATACTGCTAGAAGTATTCTTGACGGGCACATAATGCTTTCGCGTGCAATGGCGCATAAAAACCATTATCCCGCGGTAGATGTACTGGAATCTATAAGCCGTGTAATGCCGGAGGTTACAAGCCCCGAACACAGAAGGGCCGCCGGTGAATTGCGGAATCTTATGGCGGTTTACAGACAGAATGAAGACTTAATAACCATCGGGGCGTATGTAAGAGGTGCAAACGCCGAGTGCGACCGTGCGATTAAATTAATGCCCGAAATAAATAAATTCCTGAAACAATCAACAGACGAAAAGATTGACTATGATACTACTATAGCCAATCTTATCAAACTTAGTGAAATGAAATAATTATTATGCCCAGGCAAGATGTCTTAGGCCGCTTCCGGATACATCAGGTGAGATTTCGCCATTGATTGCACTTATCCTGTTCATTGTTGCCGCGTTAACATTAATGTTGCCATACTGGTCGCCGCCCCAGACCGCATCTATACCTGATACGCCTGCGGAGCCGCCTGTTTTTCCCTGACCGCCCTGTTCACCACCTGGGACAGGTTGTACACCGCCAGTCCGCAGATTATTAAATCCGCCGGTAAATGGAAGGTATTGTCCTAATTTTGTAAAATCCATCGTAGTTGTTCCTCTTCTTTTTCTTATTTATATAAAGTGTTTTTACATGCAAAAATTGCTAAAACTTTACAAAAAGTTTACAATCTTAACAAATATGCCAAACCCGAAGCGGGATAATATTTCCATATATATAATATGTAACTAAGGCTTTCGGTATAAAAATAATATGGTATATTAATTAAAATATTGTGTTATACTATATATATAACTATTAAATAATACGATACATTATGTATTGTAATTAATAAATATTTAATAATAAATGTATGAGCGATGTAAAAAATTACTCGGTCAAAGAATTAAAGAAATCAGAAAGAAAAGGCAGATTACACAAGAAAAACTCGCACAGATGGTAGGAATAGAACTTCCCAATATGAGCTATATTGAGACAGGCAGGTTTTATCCTTCCCCTGAGACATTGCGAAAAATTGCAAAGTCGCTTGATGTTAAAATATACGAGTTATACAGATTTGATTATCTTAGACCGGTTGAAGAACTAAAAGAAGAAATATTTAAAAAGCTGGACAATGATGACAGCCTGGTAAGACTCGTATATAAATTTTGTGAAACCTTGTAATTTTACTATTGACCGTGAAATATTTTAAATGTACACTTAATAAAGGAGGGTTGATACAACCTGTCTTTTGATGGAGTTTTGTAAGGGGCTTTTACATGGATGATAATGTTGAGTTGAAAAGATTTACTACCGGTCAGTTTTTAAATTTTGCATTGGGTTTTTTCGGGTTGCAATTTGCCTGGCAAATGAGAATAATTTTATCAGGACCTGTTACGGAAAATCTTGGAGCCGATCCGTTTATTTATGGTTTAATATGGCTTGCAGGACCCTTTACCGGTATGATTGTACAACCGCTTATAGGTGCTTTATCAGATAGAACACGGACAGTATTTGGAAGGCGCAGACCATACCTCTTTTTAGGGGCGCTTATTTCTGCTTTTGCACTGTGGATTTTTCCGAACTCCGGACTTATTGCAGAAAAAATCGGCGCACACTATAATCTTCATCTTCCGGAAGTAACAGGACTTCTTATTGCTGCGGTTATGATATGGATTATTGATGCGTGTATTAATGTTGCTCAAGGACCATACAGGGCGCTTGTACCTGATGTTGTTCCGCCTCAGCAGCATTCTGTTGCCAACTCTTATATGAGTTTGTCAATTGGTCTCGGTTCTGTTGTTGCTGCCGGTGTTGCACCGTTTCTAAAATGGGCGTTTGATTATCAAATGCCTATTCCTGCTCAGTTTATTATGGCAGCACTTGCCTTTGTCCTTGCAATGACATGGACCTGTATTACCATTAAAGAACACAGTACTAAAAAAACTAAAGTGCAAGAAACGGAAGAACCTGAAGAAAAATACAGCTTTTTCAAGTCTTTAAAAGATTTTTTTGCACTCTCTCCCGAGGTTTCTAAAATTTGTCTTATGCAGTTCTTTACCTGGATTGGTACTATGTGTTTATTGATAAATTTTACACAGTATGCGATTCACACGGTCTTCCAAATTCCGGATTTGAGTGATGTGTCGGAACTTGCAAAAGAAATGTTTGAAAATAAAACATTAATTGCGACAAACTTTTCTTCAGTTTGTTTTGCAGTCTTTAACCTTGTTTGTTTCCTTGTTGCAATTCCAATCGGCTTTCTTTCCGCAAAATACGGAAACAAAAAGGTTCATATAATTTCAGTTTTATCAATGGCGCTTGCATATTTGGGAATGGGGCTTACACATAACCATAAAGCCGTGATACTATTAATGGCGCTCTCCGGTATCGGCTGGGCAAGTATTTGTGCACTTCCGTTTGCGATGCTTTCTCAATATATCAAAGCAGGCACAGAAGGTTCGGTTATGGGGATATTTAATATCTTTATTGCAGGACCGCAGGTTCTTGTTTGTACGCTGGTGGCGTGGTTTATTAACAATTGTTCGTTTAGAACTCCTGAAGGTATAAACTATCACTGGGAATACGCATTTTTTGTAGGGGCGGTTTCTCTTATTATTGCAGCTGTAATTGCTGCTTCCGTTCAGGAAAAATTGCTTGCTTCAAACAGATAGTAAGGGGTGTGGTTTGAAAAGGCGTGTATTATTAATGTATCCACCGTCTCCTGTCATGAACAGGGAAGACCGTTGCCAGCAGCCTACAGAAAATCTGCTTGTTATTCCGCCGTTGCCGCCTGTTGACTTGATGTATCTGGCATCAATTGCCGAACAGGCTGGATGTGAGGCTAAAATTGCGGATTACAGTCTCGGCGGGGATATGGAAAAGGATTTGGCGGAGTTTAAACCTGATTATATTGTTGCTAATGTGGCGACGCCTACTTTTAAGTCTGATATGGCTGCATTGAAAAAAGCGAAAGAAATTATGCCGCATTCTAAAATAATCGTTAAGGGCGCGGTGTTTCTTACATATAATACGAATGCTATTTATGAAAACCAGTTTCTGGATTATGTTATTATTGGTGAGGCTGAATTAACGTTAAAAGATATACTGGACAATGTTCCCGATAATGAAATATCCGGTCTTTGTTATAAATCCAATATGCAGGGGGTAAAAAATAAAGCACGCAAGTTTAATGAAGATTTGGACGCTCTGCCTTTTCCCGCGCGGCATCTGGTTGATAACAACCTCTACAGACGACCGGATAACGGCAAGGTTCAAGCGGTAATAAAGGTGTCGCGCGGGTGTCCGTTCCATTGCTTTTTCTGTCTTGCAACTCCGGTTTCAGGGCTAAAAGTCAGGATGCGGAGTGTTGATAATATTATTGCCGAGATTAAAGAGTGTATTGAAAAGTACAATATAAAAAACTTTCTTTTCTGGTCGGATATTTTTGATATTGATAAGAATTGGACTACAGCGTTATGTAGAAGAATTATTGATGAAAAACTTAATATAGTTTGGTCGGCTAATACAAGGGCGGATACTATTTCGCAGGAAATGGCGGATTTGATGTACAAATCGGGCTGCAGACTTATGAGTATCGGGGTGGAAAGCGGCTCGCAAATGATTCTTGATAATATCGGCAAAAGGCTGAAACTTGATACAATACGAAGAGCCGTCAAAATACTTAAGAAGGCTAAAATAAAGATTTACAACTACTTTGTTATAGGTTTGCCGTGGGAAACCGAGGAAACCGTTGAAGAAACTGTCAAATTTGCTATAGAATTGGACAGTGATTTTATAAGTTTTTATACGGCGACACCGCTACCGGGGAGCAGGTTTTACGATTATGCTTTAAAGGAAAAATTATTTGATACAACAACATCCTACAGTGAAGCGTACTATTACCCTGTAATAAGGACGCATAAGTTGTCAAAAGAAAAAGTATTTGAACTCCATAAACAGGCGGTAAAGCGCTTCTATCTCCGACCCGGTTTTATATTGCGAACGCTCTTCAGGCTGAGATCTTTTACTGAGTTTAAAAACTACTTTAGAGCGGGTCTTAATCTGCTTTTAAGAAAGTGATGTTTCTTTTTGGGATATGATTTCTTCAAATTTTTCCAGAGTTTTTCTGAAAGCTTTAATCAGCCGTGCCTCTTCTTCCGGTTCTCTGATATGGGTTATATATTTTATTCCGGGAATTCCGCCGCCCGGAAGTTCTGAGAGATTATAGTTTTTAAACTCGCTTCCTGTGTATTCTGAAATCGCTTTTATGGCAAGCTCTTTTATATCAAGAGTAATTGAACTGTAGTTTTGGTGCGCAAGGTTATATTGTAATTCCCGCCTGTGACGTAAAATGTTACTAAAATTTCTATATTCACACTGTGGTAGCATGGCTTCAAGATTGTACAGCAGAGAATTTTTTACGGGAAAACCAAGCAGGATACCGGTTATGTCCGAAAAACAGAAATCTCCTTTAAACAGAACAGAGTCTCTGGAAATAAGCTGTTTATAAATTCCATCCGTGCTTATTTCCGGGAGAAGCATCATTTTGGATGTAAATAATGACTTGTATTTTTCAATCAACGGTTTACATTGTTCGGGGTTGAGTATAAAGCTGTTAACGAAACTACTATTTGGAGTCTTGTGTGTAACTACATCAAAACCGTTGTAATGTCCGGATTCCAGAATAGGCGTATATTTGTGACTGAATATTACGGAAGGTTTCTGCCCTGCCATAAGGGATACAAAATTGACGACGTCATCAGTATTTTCTATAAGGTGTTTAAAAAGTTTTTCAATATTTTCTTCGCCAAAATGTTTTGCAGTTCCCAGCATTATAAGAAAATCACGGTCAAAATAGTTGTAAAAGTCTTCAAGTTTGTAGATTTCATCAAGTGTAATTTTTTTTATATTGTTTTGTTTTGCGTTTAGTTCACCAAGCAGTGTTGCGGCAGATTTTAAACTCCCGGAAAAAGCAGGACGGCAGGAGTAAGTATTAACAGGCGCGGGGAAAGCCTGTTTATTTAACCTTGCCGGAGGGTTTGTATAGATTTCTGTATTGTAGCCTGATATTCTTTGCATTGTGTATTTATTAATACTCCTCAAATAAAATAATTGCTTTTCGCTGCAAAAAATATTAATAAAAATTAACAATTCGCGCTTTAAACTCTCTGTTTATACTTGATTTGATATTTTATTTATGTTTCTATATTTATGGAAGTACACTATTCCTCTAAGTATATTTCCGGCAAAATCAAGCGGCTAGGTTTTGCAGTGTAGACAGAAAGAAGGAATTAAATAATGCTTAAAATAAGACTTAAAAGAATGGGTGCTAAGAAGGACCCGCACTACAGAATAATCGTTATTAACTCTACAACAAAGCGTGAAGGCAGACCGGTTGAAGAACTTGGTTTTTATAACCCGAAAACTAAGGAAATGAAGTTCAACCTTGCAAGCGCACAAGAATGGGTTAAAAAAGGTGCACAACCGACTGATACGGTTAAGTACCTTATGGCTAACTGTAATGCAGATGGTTCATTAAACTACAAAAAGCCTGAAACTGTTAAATTATCCAAAAAGGCACAGGCGAAGGCGGAAGCTGAGGCAAAAGCTAAGGCAGAGGCTGAAGCACAGGCTAAAGCGGAAGCGGAAGCAAAAGCAGCAGAAGAAGCTGCAGCTGCTGAAGCACCTGCGGAAGAAGCAACGGCTGAAGCGTAGTTTGTTTGGTAAACTTATAAAAAGGAGCCCGATAATATATCGGGCTTTTTGTGTTCTATGATGGAAATATTTTACATGGGCTGAATTTTGTTCTGCCGCTATCTAAAAATCCTGGGGTATGAGTTTTAAAATTCAAGTTCCCTGTTTGTTGTATAATTCCTGTATGAACTTGAAGACAAAAATTACAAAAATTCATTATGATAAAAACGCAAAAGGAATTTTTTATTCCTTGCTCGGAGTTTGTTCTGTTTTTTATGCAGCAGGGGTAGGGTTTAAGAATTTTCTTTATGATAAGGGCGTGCTAAAGTCTTATAAGGTAAATGCTAAAGTCATCAGTGTCGGAAATTTAACAACCGGCGGGGTTGGTAAAACTCCTGTTGTTGCAGGTATTGCAAAGTATCTTATATCTAAGGGTGAGAAAGTTTGTATTCTTTCCCGCGGGTATGGCGGGGAACTTTCCAACAAAAATGTAAATATCATTTCTGATGGTGTGAACTTATATCACAATGCAAAGGAAGCAGGCGATGAGCCGTACTGGCTTGCAGTAAACCTTGACGGCTGCGCTGTTATAACTTGCAAAGACCGGGTGAAGGCAGCCCAATATGCCTTAGAAAAATTTGGGGTGACACATATTATTCTTGATGATGGGTTTCAGTACAGAAGGCTTGCAAGAGATATTAACCTTCTTCTTGTGGATTCCGAAAAAATGTTCGGCAATGAAAAATTGTTGCCACAAGGACCGCTTAGAGAAGGGGTTGAAGGGTTTAAGCGTGTAAACAAAATTCTTGTTGTGAGTAAAAATACGGAACATTCCCGTGCGGAAAAATACACCCGTGTACTCTCTAAAAAATTGAATATTCCTGCTTTATTATGTAAAACTGAACCGGAATATATTTATAATATCAAATCTGGTGAGCATTTGGATAAAGGCGTAGATATTACAGCAATTTCTGCAATTGGACAACCAGAGCAGTTTTATAAGTTTTTGGAAAAGGATTTTAATATAATAAAAACAATTACGTTTGATGACCATCATCCATATACAAAATCTGATATTGAGAATGTAAAAGGGATTATTGTTACAACAGAAAAAGATGCTGTAAAACTTGCTAAATATGATAAGAATAATATTTTTGCGCTTAAACTTAAAACAGAGTTTAATGTCCAAGAGTTACTTATTGAGCATGCAGAAAAAAAACAAAATTGACGAGTTTTGTAGTCCTTTTAAATTTGATTATAAATGTATTAAAATCAGACCTTGTGTTATTCAACACAAGGTCTGATTTGACACTGTACCAAAATTTTGTGAGTAAAATTGTTAATTCCCTGCAAATTCTATTATATAATATTAAGTTATGTAAATTTTAAGGTATTTATAAGCAAGTTTTTATTTCAGTATATTTATAATTGTATGCAAATTGTTAATAATACCTTTTCAGCAGAAAAATTAAATTCTAAAAGATTAAAAAATACTAATCGCAATAATACAATTTCCTTTAAGGCTCTTAAAAAATCTGCTTTTTCCGGTATAGATTTTGTTGCTGTAGAAAAGTTTAAGGCCCCGATAGAAAAATTTGATGTATTAGAGGACTTGCAAATATGGGCAGGTAAACTGCTAAAAAATGTTATATATAGAAATTTTGAAGGACGTCAATCAGAAACAACAGTACAAAGGAATATTGTATTAAATAAATGGTTTGATTATGTCGTAAATGGAAATGAGGCGTATTCTAATGTCGTTAAATTAATTATTCTCAGTGCTATTGTAAAAGGACTGAGCCATTTGAATGATAAATTGCCGCCGGAATTGAACAAAGGTGTTCTGTCAGATACGCTTACGGATTTTGAGGAAATTGTAAAGAAAAATTCTAAGATACAGCTTGATTTTGGTAAAATGTATCAAAATAAACTAAGGTCATATTTTTTAAATGATGATTTTGTACACACCGGAGAAACTGAAACCAAATGGGTTGTTATACCTTCGCTGCGTAATGATTGTCAAAATTTTTATAAAAATGTTGAGAAATTGAAGACACTTTCTTGTTCTACATGGTGTACCAAATCCTATAATGCTGAACCGTACCTCCGTAAAGGTGACTTTCATATTTATCTGGATTGCGGACAGCCCAAAATAGGAATACGTTTTGTGGAAAACAAGATTGAAGAAATACAGGGCCCCTTGAATAATTCCAATATTCCTCTGGATTGTTTAGATATTGTTGAAAAATATATAAACGAAAAACATTTGAATTTAAATTATTCTGCCGAGGATGAAATTTATGTTTTGCGTAAATCAAAATATAAAATGAATGAGGCTAAAAATAAATTATCACAGGCCATTAGAAATAATGACATTAAAAAAATTTTAAATTATTATGATATTAACACTGAAAAAAATTCTGATGGTAAATTGATAATTTCTAAATTCGACTTAGATGGAAACTATACTCTTGCGGATATTGGTGTTGACGAAGAGAAATTTTTTGAAAATATCGTTGAAATTAATGGTGACGCTGATTTTTCTCATATTAAAATGAATTCTATTAAAAATATAAAAACAATAGCCGGTACCGCATATTTTATGTATTCACCATTGACTAATCTTGGTAACTTAAAATTTATTGGCGGCACCGCTCTTTTTCAGTATTCGAAAGTAAAAAATCTGGGCAACCTTGAATATATAGGTGGTGATGCGATTTTATTTGATTCAAAAATTGAAAGTCTGGGAAATTTGTATACGATTGAAGGATATGCTGATTTTTCAAATTCTAAAATTAAAAAGCTCGGAAACTTAGAATTTGTAGGCGGAAGTATTAAATTTTCTGATTCAAGTGTAATAGACTTATCCAATTTAGAATATATAGGTGGTGATGCGGATTTTTCTAACTCAAGAGTCTCGAGGCTTGGAATGTTAAAAACAATTGAAGGTAAAGCTAATATTTCAAATTCCCAATTGACTTCTTATGATTTGATTAATTTAAATTGTAAGATAATTAGTTAATAATAAAAAAAGAGCTGTTAATTTAAACAGCTCAGTCTATCCAACATTCACAAAATAAAAATTTAATTATGCAAAATATCTTTTAAGCAGACCTTCAAAACCTTGTCCGTGGCGAGCTTCGTCTTTTGCCATTTCGTGTACTGTATCGTGAATAGCATCAAGACCCAATTCTTTTGCTCTCTTAGCGATTGCAAATTTGCCGTCGCAAGCCCCGAATTCTGCTTCTGCTCTCATTTCAAGGTTTTTCTTAGTACTGTCTGTAAGAACTTCACCTAAAAGTTCGGCAAATTTTGCAGCGTGTTCAGCCTCTTCAAAAGCGTATCTTTTGTATGCTTCAGCGATTTCAGGGTACCCTTCTCTTTCAGCCTGTCTGCTCATTGCAAGGTACATACCAACTTCTGTACATTCGCCTGCAAAGTGTTCTTTAAGTCCTTGTAGAATTTCAGCATCAACACCCTTAGCAACACCTACAATATGTTCGGTTGCATATTGTTTACTATTTTCATCAATTGCTTTAAATTTTTCTCTCGGTGCTTTACAAACAGGGCAGTTTTCAGGAGCGCTGCCTTCACAAACGTAGCCGCAAATAGTACACATGTATTTCATAATCATACCTCCTAACTTCTCTTAGTGTGAAAAATTGCCGATGGCCGGAGTCGAACCGGCACGAGGGGTGAACCTCATCGGATTTTGAGTCCGACACGTCTACCAATTTCATCACATCGGCAAATATCCTTGCTACAAGGATGATAGCATAAGCATGTTCAAATCTCAACTATTATTTTCTTCCTGTTTATATTACCCGTTTGGTCTTAGTAGGGCGGGTATTTTGTGAAAAGTTTTCATATAGAAAATATAATTATGAAAAAAATATTATTTATTATATCGTGTTTAATTTGTTGTACATGCGTATATTCTGCAACTTTTGAGGGCGGAGTATCTGAAATAGGGCGGGGCGATTCAAATGTTGTGATCGATCGTCATACAAATCAGGCAATAAGTGGTGCAAAAATTTCTTTACCTAAACAAAATTACTCTACTATGACTGATGAAAACGGTGTTTTTCAGTTGAATACACATGTTGACGGTACATCAATTTTGTCGGTGGAAAAAGAAAATTATCGTCCGTTTTCTATGACGGTGGATAGGTTTACACTTGCTGCCCCCTTAACACTCGGAATTGAAAAAACTAATGCAAATGACATTATTATTGATAAAGACATGTACCATTTAGGGGATGATAATTATTCAGATCTATCAGCTAACGCCGGTCAGTTTTCTATGAAAGCAGCAGGACCGTTTTATACAAAAATGTTTGATTTAAAAAATATTGATGTAAATAAAGCTGTTTATTTTGTAATCGGCTCAATTATCGGTATTGATACCGCACTTGCACGCAGTATGGGGCAGAATAAGATTACAAACTCATACGCAAGTCCGCCGGAGGTTTATTTTAACGGGAATAAAATCGCGGAAATAGAGCTTAACGGGGATAACCAGAAAATCAGACTTCCTAAAAACCTGATAAGACCTAATGCAAAAAATGAGATTACAATAAAAACCGGTCGAAATATGCTCCAAACTTCATATATTGACTATGACGATATTGAATTTATGAACCTTAGCATTGAAAATGATTAAAAAGTAAATTGTTAATCAACATATTTCAGGCTGGCTTTTCCTATTTTGTCGGTAATCAGGTTGATTGCTTTAATATATTTATTCATTTCAGGGCTTTCAAGACCTTTTGTAAGTAAATTTCTGGTAATAGCGCAGACAAATGTACAAATTCCAAAAATTGATTTATCCCATTGCTGTACTTCTTCTCCGTTGAATTTTAAATCGTATCCAAAATTTTGTGCTTCTTTTGACGGAGAAACCTCGATTCTGAACAGGTCATTTTCTGTAAAATTTTTAAACTTTTCTTTAAGCGAAGGCGCTTTTGAGGTTACACGTTTTAATTCACTTAAGTCGGGGCTTCCGGTGTTATCCGTTAAAAAACAATCCATACGGATTGTGTGGATTTTCATTTCTTCTGCTATTCCATGCGGAACAAGAACGCCCTGACGCTTTAAAAATATTTTTGGATCTTTTATTCCTGTAAAATTTACTTCCATTATTTTTCCTTTTTTCCTTTGGATAATATTATAAGTCCGTGAAGATTAAAATTTGTCATTGTATTCATAAATCTTTACAAAGTTTAAAAACTAAATATTACTTTATTTTGTGGCAGTTAAATTGATAATTTCGGAGAATGGTACGCAATAAAAAAATGTATGAATACTTTATAAGTACAGAAGGAGTGTGTTAAACAAATGAATATTAAGCCTAAAATTATTTATCAGCAAAAAATTCCAACACGGTTTGATGATATAACTGCCCAGATTAAAAAAGAAAAATTACAAAGATATTATGAACAAACTAAAAATATAACGGATAATCAGGCTGTTAAGACTTATAAACTTGGCAGTGTAGCGGCTGATATTCTGGCAAAGATCTTGGTATAAAAAAGTTAAATCTTGCGCTGTAAATCATAATTTGCTATAATTTGCCGTGGGGGTACAATGAATAAAAAGATTATAATTTTAGTATTAGCATTTCTGTTGATAAATCTTTCTCCGGTATTTGCCGGAATTATTGATAAAAGTGATGTATACAGAATTGAAAAAATCGGAATTAATCTTCTGGTAAAAAATCACATTGATAAAAGAATTATTTTCGGTCTGACAACAATTAAGGATTATACGATTTATCCTGTTTCTACCGATACTTCTATTTATAAAGATTATAACCTTCATAATAACCGTGAAGTTACTATTTCAATCAACGAATACCAGAAACTTACCAGCGATGATGAAGTTGCGGCAATTATAGCGCACGATATTGCGCAGGGTATACATAGTTATACCGGTGTTATGAACGGACAGTTGATGATAACAAAGAACGGCGCGTTTCCATTTAATTACTGGGCAAAGAAAAATGAACTTGATTTTGACAGGCAGGCAGTTGATTATTTAGCTAACGCCGGGTACAATCCGGTTGCAATAATTACTGCATACAGCAAAGTTTTGCCCGATGTGCGCGGAACCTTCTGGAGCCGGCATAATAAGGCGGATAAGAGAATGAATAATATTTATAACTATATAAAAACGGCTTATCCTCAATATCTTGGCAAAAACGAGTTTACAAATACGATTTATTATAAGCGTTTTATTTCTTCTCTATAAATAAAAACTTTCTTTAAGGCAAAAAAATTTTTGTTTGGTTTTCATATTAAATATGAAAGTAAATATTATAGGAAATAAAGGCGCCGGTCTATTTAGAACAATTAAAAATAATAAGCTTTTCCGGTGTTTTAATCGTAATAATAAAGATACATTTGAAAAATTTAAACCGTTAATGTTTGAAAAAGCTGCATCAGTGAATGATGCTAAAAATTATGCGCGTAAAAATTTCCAAATTCATTATATAGACTCTAATAACATGGCTGATATAAATAATGTAAACAGAAGTTTGTGCCGTATATATAATATTAATAAAGGAAAAATCTCTTTTCCGCCGTTTATAAAAGTGTACAAACATCATGGCGAGCGCTATTCCGGCGGGTATGGTTCAGGATTAATTTGTTTAAACAGTTGTTGCGGCGATATGTTTTCTGTTCTTTCACACGAAATTGCACATTATAACCATGAAAAAGTTTCACGGAATTATCCTAATCTGGGCAAAAAACTTGAAATTATTGATATGGGAAGTAATAACTTTTATTTCTTTAATAAATTCATGAGCGATAAACCTGCATTAAAATCTATAAAAAAAGAAATCTGCGGATACGCTTGTTCATCTCCTGCCGAATTTATTGCGTGTACATTTGAAATAGTAATGCGCGGTAAAAAACTTTCTCCTGAAATATTCAGGCTGTATAGGGAATATGAAGGACCTAACGCTGAGATATTAAGTCAGTATGGTATAAAAAAATGATTCCTGATTAATTACGCGTATTGTTTTTCCGATATTGCAGCAGATGATTTTTTATGGGCTTTTAAACGTTTTACTGCAGCATTGTAATATTCTTTATCCAGTTCTATGCCGATAAAGCGGCGGTTAAGGTTGAGGGCAGCCGCGCCTGTACTGCCAACACCCATAAACATATCCAGTACAATATCATTTTCATTGCTTGCAATATTTATTATGTGTTCAAGTATTTTTACCGGTTTTTGGGACGGGTGTTTGGGATTTTTTAAACGTTCGCTTCCCATACATATCGGGCTTTCGATAAAGTTGTGCATTTCGTTTTGTTTTGTAAAATTCCAGGTATGACCTTTGTTCCATAAACAAACAATTAATTCACAGCTGTTTAAAAATGATGATTTTCTTATATTGGGGATAGGATTTGTTTTATGCCAGACCATAAATTGAAATGTATCAAATTCGGGGTCAAAGACCTCGTGGTATTTGCCTATCAGATTATAACTGGTAAATATGAAAATATTACCATCGGGTTTTATTATTCTTTTAAATTCCTGTACCAAATCTGCCGGATCCAGTACCTTTTCGTCCCATTCTGCGACATCATTGTTAATTTCGGCTCTCCAGCTGAAATTCATATTACCTGTACTGTAGTTTGCAAGATTGTACGGCGGATCGCATAGGATGAGGTTTATAGATTTGTCGGGTATTTCTTTTAACTTGTCAAAGCAATCCGCATTGAAGAGTTTATAATCTTTAATTGAATTTATATCTAGCATGTAAGTTCATCTCCCGAAAAGTATATATTTTTAATTTTTGCCAGAGATTTTTTTATATGTGAGGCGCTGAGCCGGTACTGCTCAAATACTATATCAAATCCATTCCGGTCATCACAGACAAAATTCCAGTAATTTTTACCGATTAATAGTTCATCTTCTGCAAAAAATTGTTTAACCCGTTCTTGCTTCCACTGTCTTCCTTCGCCGAATTTGTTGTATGCTGTAGCGAAGTATATATAAACTTTGTGGTCTTTGTTATTTATAAGTCTGTTCTTCAGCAGATAAAATTCTTCAAGCATTGCTATTTTTTCTGCTTTTGCTTTTTTATTGTCTAAATCGCCGCCTGCTTTTAATTCTATAATGTAATGTTCTTTTTTCTCTTCATTAAAGAAGTAATTG
Source organism: Candidatus Gastranaerophilales bacterium (assembly GCA_944323635.1). Classification (GTDB taxonomy): domain Bacteria; phylum Cyanobacteriota; class Vampirovibrionia; order Gastranaerophilales; family Gastranaerophilaceae; genus CALUTH01. Next base: position 597 of record CALUTH010000024.1, on the reverse strand, counting down.
TCAGTAGCGTGTGTCATTTTAAAACTGTCAATGTTTTTGGGGATAATGAAATTATGCTGCTGGTAATGTTCAATTTCCGGCTTTGCATGTTGTTCGTATGAGTTTACCAGATTTGCAATGTGTTGTTTTTGTTCCGGCAGCAGAAATGAATCAATGGAGCCGTTGACAGTATAACTTAGTTTTGCGATAGCGTTTCCCATATTTTCAAGAACTTTTCCAAAACTGCTGTCAAAGCTCCTGACAAAGGCACTGTAAAACATAAATTCATCGCCAAGCTCTGCAATAAAACAATTATTCTTTTTGGCATTTATTACGCCATTAGGGTCAATAGCTTCTGCTTCGTAGCGGCTTTCTAAACCTGCAACAAAGTTTTTTATGCTGACATCAACAATTTCACAAACAGCTTTTTTTTTATTATTATCCATACAATCCCTTAAATTACTTTAGCATAAAACTTAATTCCGGTAAAACCTGCGAATAAAATGCTGTCTGATAAAAAAATTATCCACGTCCCTAAACGGTCAGTGGATATTTTTTATAATGGTGGGCGTTAGAAGACTCGAACTTCTGACCCTCTCCTTGTAAGGGAGACGCTCT
>CALUTH010000023.1 GCA_944323635.1 Candidatus Gastranaerophilales bacterium | reverse complement strand
AGGGGTGAAAACTTATTCCATTCATTTACCCCTCCCCCCTTCTCATTCACTCTGTAGTCCTTATCTCAGCATGGCAGAATCATTTCCCCCCCCCCCTTTACTTTTTGATAAAAAAAATTAAAATTATCTTATGAAACGTTTTTTCTTATGCTTTTTAATATGTATTTTTTTTTCGCCATTCAGCCTTGCCGTGACGAATCTTGACGCGTCGGATTACGGGGATTTAGACAATGCCTGGTCGGGGCAGAAGGTTATTACGAATAAAGAGTATGAAGATACCGTTAACGCACTTGAGGAGAAGAAGAACCAGAAAGAAGAGAAACAAAAAAAGAAAAAACTTAAAAAATTCAAGGGCGAGAGCCTGCATAAGGATTTGGACGCTACGCTTGATGATTTACCGGATCAGAGCTTAAAGGATCCGGAACTTGAAGAACAAATAGTACAACTTCCCGTTAATATTGTTGTAAATGATAAGGTGCTGGAGAAGGGGTATTACAGGGTTGAAGGAGAAAAAAATAAGAACGGGGTATTTATAAACCTTTACCAGTCGCATGATTTGATTGCAAAGATAAAGGCGAAAGAAACGGACGATGATTTTGGCGAGAAGGATATAATGTTTGTAAAAGTTTTGCCTTACAAAGACGGGATAATGAAAATGATTTACGGTTCAATAAAATTAAACGCGTATACATATTTACGGTATGTTGAACCTGCGGGGAGTTTTGTATCACAGTAAAATATTGCTTATTTATTTTAACTATGTAAGCGGGTATTTTATCTTACAAAATTAAAATGAACTTTTTTTATCTTAAATCGTTTTACCTGTATCCGAACATTTTATCTAAAAAAATCCCTTAAAAGTATTGTACACATCATATTTTCACACTTAATAGAATTGACATATTTTTAAGAGATATTACAATAGTATTAGTACATTAAAGGAGGGTTGACCGATGAGGAAACAAATTTTATATACGCTTACAGGCATGCTTTTAGTATCCGGAAGTGCATTTGCGGCATCAAATTACACATATCAGCCTGCTCAAACACAACCTGTTTATCAACAGCAATACTATCAACAACCGCTGGCACCGGTTTCTTCATACAACTCTTCACCGCAGTTAAAGGGTTCAGTTGTTACGGTTCCTGCAGGAACAAAAGTCGGTGTAGTTGTTACATCTCCGATTAGTTCAGAGTATACAACATTAGGGCAAACAGTGTCTGCCGCACTCGGCTCGGATTTTTATTATAACAATAAGCTCATAGCACCTGCCGGCAGTACTGTTTCAGGGATTGTAATAGAGTCAAGCAAGGCAAAACGCGGGAGTATGAATGGTAAACTTGCAATAAGGTTTACGCAGATTTTGACGCCTTACGGTGTTGCAATACCGATTTCCGGTGTTATTTCAACGACTGACGGAACAGGTGTTCTGGTTGGCGGAACAAAACTTGATGTAACAAAAGATTATGCTAAAGACCTTACAGTTGGTGCAGGTGCAGGCGCTGTATCAGGGGTTGTATTCGGCGCACTTTCAGGCGGGGAAATTGGCAGAGGTGCTGCATTGGGTACTGCTGTTGGCGCCGGTGCAGGGCTTGTTAAATCAATATGGGATAAGGGGGATAATGTAGAAATTCCTGCAAATTCTAATATTGATATAATTCTTACCCAGCCTATTACTGTCAATCCGTCATCTTATGACTACGGTGACTAATATCTATATTCCCCTTACGGATAATACAATTTTGTAAGGTTCAATATAGAATAGAGTTACAAATACGAGAAAATAATGACTATATTGGGAAATAAAAACACATTTATCGAGGAGGATTATCAAGACGACCTATATACGCTGCCTGCCGTAACACGTAAGGAGCGGGATGAAGGCGTATCTTTTAAAAAGTCTTTGATAATATCATTATTACTCCACCCGACGACATTCGGGGTTATGATACTTGTTACGATTATGCTGGCATTGTTCGGCATACATCTGACGATTTTTCAGAAACCTGAATTTAAAAAAGATATAGAATTTGTGCTTGTACAGAATGAGGGCAAACCGAGAAATCCCAATACAAGAAACCGTGCGGATATTGATTCACGGAGCGGCGGGATAAACGATCCGAAACGCCCTGTTTCGATGCCGTCACAGGCGGGAGCATCTCCAAAACCTTCTGTCCAGCCGGCGGCAGCACAACCTAAGCCGAAGGCAAAACCCGCTCCTCAGCCGCAGCAAAAGAAGGTTACAAAACCTGTTCAAAAACAGCAGCCTGTTCAACAGCCAAAACCGATACAGCAGCCTAAGCCGGCGCAAACGCAGGCTGCAAAACCTTCACCTGCAAAACCGGCCCCGCCGACTCCGGCGCCGTCACCAAAGCCTATTGCGGCACCAAAGCCGGTTGCAAAACCATCGAGCGCGTTTACCGTACCTGTTCCGCCGAAAGCTCCGGTCGGCAAAACGCTTGCCACCGGTCCTGTATCAGGCAGCGGTTCATCATCGACTGCTAAAACTTCAGGAGGACCGGTTTCTGTTGCGGGTGTAGGCAGTACTTTTGCACCTGCAGCAACTTTATCACCATCTGCAAGCAGGGGCGGCAGCGGACAATTGGGCAGAAGCGCAGGCGGCAGAAGTTATAATGCGGGCAACCCGGGCGGCGGAGGCGGTGCTCCGGGAATAGATGCCTTAAGAGAACCGGATTTCGGACCTTATATGCGTGAATTACAGCGCAGAATAAAACTTAACTGGGATCCCCCGAAAGGTAACGAAAGTAAGAGAGTTGTACTCTTGTTTAAGATTGCTAAAGACGGCAGACTGCTTTCTTGTAGGGTGTTAAGAACATCGGGTCTTCAAAGTGCGGATGCCGCGGCGCTTAAGGCGGTAGAGTTAACCGCTCCGTTTAAGCCGTTACCGGCAGACTACAGGGGACAAAGCATAGATATACAATTTACGTTTGATTACAACGTATTTGGAGCGTCAAGATACTAACAGAAAGAGGATATAATTATGGAATTACTATTAGATGCGATTAAAATGGACTGGCCGGTATTATTACCGATTTTGATTTGTTCTATTCTTGCAATAGGCGTTATTATTAACCGTTGGACTTATTATGCCGCTAATAAACGGGAAGTGGGTCCGCTTATCGGAAAGTTATCCAAAGAGCTTTCTAATGATAATCTCATAAATGCTAATAATATTGCAATTCAGTGCGGCGGGATATACGGCGAACTGACTGAGGAGGCGGTAAGAATTTATACGGATCAGAGAAAGGGTTTCTCTCGTTCGTTTGATATTTCATCAAGCCTTGCGGTTAAAAAACTCGAAGACAAACTCCCGATTCTCGGTACAATAGGCGGTGTTGCTCCGTTCTTAGGTTTGTTCGGTACGGTTGTAAGAATTCTTTACACATTCCAGGACTTGGCAGTACAGGGAAACCAGTCTGCAGCGGTTGCAACGGGTATCGGGTCTGCACTTATTGCTACAGCTTTCGGTCTCGGTGTTGCAATTCTTGCGGTTATTTTCTATAACGCTTTTCAAAATACGGTTAAAGATTTTGAATCTAACTTTCAGTTAATTAAATTATTATTCCTGAGTTTTGCAGACTCTGAGGAAGAGCAGTTTCATTCGGCGTCTAATTCGGGATTAAAAGTATAGGGGAATTATAACAATGAGTTCCGGCAAAAAAAATACAATGTTTACCGAGATTAATATAACTCCGCTGACGGATATATTTCTCGTACTCCTGATTATAATGATGGTAGTAGCGCCAACATTCCAATCAATGGATAACGCTATTACTATGCCGGAGATTAACAGCGGTGTCGCAATAGAGCAGCAGAATGCGACAGTTTCGGTGACCCGCGACGGCAGTATTTATTTAAACGGGGAGCGCGTTCAGAACGAAAACCTTACCGATGCGCTTGTCAATCTGAAACCTTCGCTTGAAAAACAGGAGGTTGTTGTAAAAGCGGATGAAAAAACAAAAAGTGCCGTTATACTGGAAATAATGAACGCTGCACAGGCGGCAGAGTATAAAAAACTTATTGTAGCCGGAGAGCCGCTCAATAAAAAAGACCAGAAAAAACTTCAGGAAAACGAACTTAAAAACAATACCCAGTCATAGGGAAATAAGGAAAAACAGATGCGTGACAGTTTTAACGAAATCAATATAACACCGTTAACCGATATATTTCTTGTACTGTTGATTATAATGATGGTAATCGCACCGTTATTGGATCAACAGGGGTTGAACCTGAAAGTTCCGGAGGTTGTAACGCAGGAACAGCAGGATAATATGAATACCAAGGTTATGCAGTTTACTGTCACAAGCGATAACAGGTACTATAACGGTGATACGGAGGTTCCTGCGGCGGATTTGGAGAAGGTAATCGCGTCTTCCGTTAAAGAATACAAAGACGGACTTTTGATACAAGTTGAAGAGGATGCGGAACACGGCGCTGTCGTAAAACTAATGGATTGCGCGCGAAATGCGGGCATGACAAGTATTTCTATTGCGGGATTGTAGTAATTATTTTTCAAGGATAGTTTGTGCGGCTGCTTTTAAATCAAATTTTAAACATCCCAATTCTTCGCAGCTTTTTAATCTTCTTTCCCACAGGCACGGACGCAGTGGGCAGGGATAATTGTTTAGTATCGGGGTGATTAGTCCGTTATCCGGAATGAGTTTTCTATGATCGGTTGAGCCGAAGAATACAAACGTTCTTGTCCCGACACCGGCTGCAATATGGAGCGGCGCGGAGTCGGAGCATATAAAAATTTCCGCACTTGAGATGAGTTCCGCAAGTTCTTTCAGGGAAAGGTTTTGATTGCTGACATCAGTGTATACAAGATTTTTAGGAAGATTGCATTTTATGATTTCCGTTGTTTCCGCATCATCTTTTCCGCCCGCCAAAATTATTTCCCTGCCGCTGTCTGCAAGATATTTTATTAATTCTGCCCACTCAATCGGCGTAATTGTTTTTACTACCCCCTGATTTAAGCTTTTTTTGCTTACTCCGGGGTGGATTAGAACAGTGTTTGGCTTTTTAAACTGTTTTCTGACCCTGTCAAACTCAGGAAGATCGGTAAATATTGATGTGAACGGAGTTACAAGTTCGTGGTACATTTTTACGGCATAACGGTTTTTATCCAGTTTGACCGCGCTTGTAAGCAGTTTTTCGCTTAATTTGCCTGTGTCAAACCCCGCACGGGATTTGATGCCGCTTAGAAACAGGAGTATACTTATCAATTTGTTGGAGCCGGAGGATATGACACAGTCAAACTTCCCCAAACGCATTTTTAAGAGCAGTTTAAGCATTCCCGCACGGGTTTTGGGAATACAAATAACATTGTCGATTATGCTTGTCAGTTCTGTTATTCCCGCGCTGCGTTTTTCCAGCGCAAGCGTAATCACCGCATCCGGAAATTCTTTTTTGAACGAAATTATTGACGGAAGAAATAAAATCTCGTCGCCAATGCCTCCAAAATTAATAAATAATACATTTTTCTTCATATTTGTATTATATTATAAACATGGTTAACAAATCGATTACAGCAACTACAATCGGGATAGAAGCTTATAAGGTAGAAGTTGAAGTTGATACTCTTAATTCTCTGCCCGGAATGAGTATTGTAGGGCTGCCTGATTCTGCGGTGTCTGAGGCAAGAGAGCGCGTGCGCTCGGCGATTAAAAATTCAGGTTTTTCTTTCCCGCAGGGGAAAGTGGTTGTTAATCTTGCACCCGCTGATATAAGAAAAGAGGGTACAAATTTTGACCTGCCGATAGCAATAGGAATATTGAAAGAGGAAGGCGTTTTTAATGATACAGCAGAGTTGATTAAGAAACCCGATAAAATAGGTTTTATCGGTGAGCTTTCTCTGGACGGCTCATTGAGAGGTGTTAACGGGGTTTTGTCGCTTGTTATTGCGCTTAAGCACGCGGGGATTGAGGCTGTTTTTGTGCCGAAAGTAAACGCCAATGAAGCCGGTATGGTTGACGGTATCAATATTTACGGCGCGGGTACTCTCGCAGAAATAATCGCCCACTTTACGGATTCGCCGATTAAGCCTACAAGAAGTGATGCGCAAAGTTATTTGGATAACGGTATAAATGAAGAGTATGCGGTTGACTTTAAGGATGTAAAAGGGCAAAAAAAGGCTAAGCGTGCACTGGAAATAGCCGCTGCAGGCGGGCATAATATACTTATGAGCGGACCTCCGGGGTCCGGTAAAACAATGATGGCTAAGTGTCTTGCATCAATTCTTCCGCCGCTTAACCTTTCCGAGGCGCTTGAATTGACGAAAATATACAGTATATCCGGAATGCTGCCGGAGGATAAGCCGCTTATTACACAGAGACCGTACAGATCTGTGCACCATACGGCATCGGCGTACGGCATAATTGGCGGCGGCGGGAATCCTAAACCCGGTGAAATAACACTTGCGCATAGAGGGGTATTGTTTCTGGATGAAATTGTTGAATTTCCGAGAAATGTTCTGGAAGTTTTAAGGCAGCCGCTAGAGGATGGTGAAGTGGTTATATCAAGGGCAAAGGTGTCTATTAAATATCCTGCAAGGTTTATGCTTGTTGCGGCAATGAACCCCTGCCCGTGCGGTTTTTTAGGCGACAGTTCAAAACACTGTACCTGTACAGAGGCTAAAATCCAGCGTTACCGCTCAAAACTTTCCGGTCCTTTGCTTGACAGAATTGACCTTGTAATAACCGTTCCCAAGTTGTCAACGGAAGAACTGGTTAATATTGATGAAAAATCAGAAACCTCCGCAGATATTCGCAAGCGCGTAGTAAGGGCGCGAAAGGTTCAGAATGAACGATACAAGGACGAAGGAATATTTACAAACTCCGAATTGAATGCAAAGCAAATAAAAAAATACTGTAAACTTGACGAGCAGGCGGGTAAGGTTTTATCGATGGCGGCACTTAAATACGGTTTGTCGGGACGGAAATATAACCGTGTGTTAAAGATTGCAAGGACAATAGCGGATTTGGACGGTGCTGAGGATATAAATTCCAACCACATAAGTCAGGCGCTCCAGTTTCGCGAAGAGTAGGGTATGCCTTACCCTGTACGGGGAGAGGATGCACGGTAGGAACCGTGCGCAGTTGTAGGTTTTGGTAATCTCTGATGACCGAAACATTTTTTGATGCGGTGAATCGTAGATTTACCGCATCCTAAGGGCTTGCAAATTTTCTCTCCTAACAAAGAATTAATCCTAAAGTATTATTTTGTAACAAATCTTAACATTTATCTAATCTCATATTTTCGCACATTTCGGGAGAAAAAATTTTTTATTATCCTCTTGGGGGTAGAACAAGGCTTGATTTAATAGTTTGTTGCTGTTATATTCATGTAGCGGGAAATTTCCCGATTAGTTTAGTAGAGAAAGTAAAGGTATAAAATTATGGCATTACCAAACGTAGCATATTTTTCAATGGAAATTGCAATGGATCAGTCATTGAGCACTTATTCTGGCGGTTTAGGATTTCTTGCCGGTTCACACATGTTATCTGCCGGCTACCTTCAAATGCCTATGGTTGGTGTAACAATGTTATGGTCATACGGGTATTACGACCAAAGAATTAGTCACAACGGTCAGGTAGAAGTTGCATACATCAGAAAGTATTATGACTTCTTGACCGATACAGGTATTACCGTTGAAGTTGACTCATTCGGTGAAAAAGTTAAAGTTAAAGCATATCTCGTTCCGCCGGAATTATTCGGAACTTGCCCTGTTTATCTGTTAACAACCGATATTGAAGGTAACAGTGACTGGGCTAAGAGTATTTCTTACAAACTCTATGACGGAAACGAAAAAATCAGAATCGCTCAAGAAACCGTACTCGGTGTTGCGGGTATCAGGGTTCTTCAAGCAGCAGGTTACAATTTTGACGTAGTTCACATGAACGAAGGTCACGCACTTCCTGCTGCATTTGAACTTTTAAGACAATACAACGGCAATCTTGACGAAGTTAAAAAGAAAACTGTATTTACAACTCACACTCCTGTTGCCGCAGGTAACGAAGTTCACTGGGTTGATACCCTTTTAGGCGGCGGTTTCTTTGCCGGTTGTTCTAGGGAGCAAGCTGTAGAACTCGGCGGTGAAAACTTCTCGCTTACGGTTGCGGCATTAAGAATGAGCCGTATTGCAAACGCCGTATCACAATTACACGGTCTTGTTGCAAATAGAATGTGGGAATGGGTTGAAGGCAGATGCCCGATTAGAGCTATCACCAATGCCGTAAACCTCCACTACTGGCAAGACAAACGTATGAGCGGTGTTGCATCTTTTGATCACTTACTCAGAGTTAAACGCGAAATGAAGGAAGAACTCTTCAAATATATCGCTAACGTTGCAGGTAAGAGATTTGACCCCGATGTATTAACTATCACATGGGCAAGAAGATTTGCCGATTACAAACGTGCATGGTTAATCTTTATGGACAAAGACAGAATCGGCAAATTGTTGGATGAAAATAAAGTTCAAATCATTTTTGCCGGTAAATTCCACCCGGATGATGTTATGGGTAAAGAAATGTTCAACAAGCTCTTAACCCGTTCACACTCATTAAAGAATGTTGTTGTTCTTCCGGGATATGAATTACAGCTTTCAGGCATGTTAAAGAGAGGTACTGACGTTTGGTTAAATACTCCGTTAAGACCGTTTGAAGCATCCGGTACTTCCGGTATGTCTGCTAATGCTAACGGTGCATTACACCTTTCAATCTATGACGGCTGGGCTGTAGAAGGTACATTCACAGGTATCAACGGTTATACCGTTGAATACGAAGGTCTTGATGACGAAATGCCGTGGGAAGAACGTCACTGGAAAGACCATGAATGTATTATGAATATCATCGAAAACCAAATCATTCCTACTTACTACAACAATAAGCAAGAATGGGCAAGATTGATGAGACAGGCTATCAGAACTTCTGAAGCATACTTCAATTCTGACAGAATGGTTGTAGAATACTACAACAGATTGTATAAACCAATCGCGCACGATGATACAAGTGCGGGTGAAAAGAAAAAAGAAATGAATATTTCTGAAACTCCGACATTCGACGCTTGGACATTCTCTAATATTAAGTAATAGTTGGAAAATTTACATTAAAAAAGGCTTGTGAGTTATCGCAAGCCTTTTTATTATATCAATTTTACCGCATCTTCAATCTCATGGTTCAGGGTAAATACATCCAATTTGCTTTTTACTGCCGGAAGAAGATTAGAATATACTTCTTCGTATTTTACAATTCCGTGTTTAAGCATTGACAATTGTATATCCGGAGATTGTGTATTTTTGAAAAGTCCGAGTTTTTGGCTTTCGTTAAGTCTTGCATAGAACTTTTTAACGTCTTCGTTAGGGGCATTTTTTATAACTTCTTCAACATCTGCGAGAGTTTTACATTCTTTAAATGTCTTGGCTGTACTCTTTTGTGCTTCGCTTTGCGGTGTTGTTGTGTATCTCAAACTTCCGCGCGAAGTCCCTGTGCTCTCTTCCGTGGTTGTTTTATTTGTTGTAACAAATACTGTTTCTTTTGTCGTTTGTGCTGCGGCTTCTGTTATTTTTTCCGCAGGCTGCGCTGTAGCTGCAGCCGTTTCTGCTCCTTGAGTTTTTGAATTTGTTTGTGCCGTAATTTCCTGATTACCTGTTTCCTTTGTTGTGCCGCCGGTTTTTACGCTGCTGTCAGGGATGTCTTCTTTTTCTTCTACCCCCAGCATACGTTTGTATTCTGTTTGCACCCGTTTAATATTTTCCGGAGTAAATGCAGTTTTTATATTTTCATATTCTGATTTTTGAAGTTTTGCCATTGCCTCCTGACGTACATTTTCGGACGCAACGTTTGCAACATGGTGAGTTACTTCATTAACTACTTTTTCATATTGGTGCATATTGTTTGCAGTGCAGGTATATGCCTCTGCCTGTTGCGATTCATCCAAATTCGGGATTTGTCTTGTGGCTTCAATACCAAGTTCTGTTTTTATTTCATCATTGTAATTAGAGTTTGCGACAATCCCTTTTGTTGCTGCATTCATTACTGCTGCTTGCTGTTCGACTGCGCAATTAGCCGTTTGTTTAAGTACTTCACCAACAGGTTCTTTTGTTACTGAATGTTCTGCGATATTTCCTGCAACAGGGGCTTGATTTTCGGCATGCATGTTAGGTAAATTTCTGGCATAACCTATTCTAACGTCGTCATCGCCGTCTTTTGTATGTCTCATTGCAACTTCATATTGTTGTTTTGCATCTTTGATTCTTGCAACGACTTCGCCTGCCTTTTGGCGGAATTTTTGTATTTCAGATTTTACATCGGTATCTGCCAATCGTTCCAAGTTCTTGTCACTTAGTTCTTCAAAACCGTGCGCATATTCTAAAACAGTTTCGCTGTCTGTTAATTCTGCGACTTTAATTACACCGCGCTTGTATAGTTGTTCTGCTCCGTCTGCAATGTTGTTTGCGGTCTTTTTAACTCCGTTCCACATTCTTTTGAAGAAGCCCGGTTTCTCTTCTTTTTCGGGTTCTGCCGGCTTCGTTTCATTAACGTTGTCGGTTTTAATAATTTTATCGGACATGTCCGTATCAATGGCATCTTCTGATACCATTGGAATAACAGTAGCAGCCGGATTACTTTGTGCCGTTGTGTTCGTTGCAGCAGATATGTAATCCGGGTTGACACTTTGATTTCTATTAAGTTGTTCTAGAAAATTGTACGTAGTCATACTTAATAATCCTGTGTTTAAATATATAAAGTATATACTTGGTATTTAAATTGACAAACCTGTAAAAAATATTTACAATTCTTAATACTTGTTTTCTGTTAATGTTACAAAGATGAATAAAAATGTTAAATCAGCTTGACAAACCCGTATCGTTACAAGATAATAACCATGTACTTATTTTTAAAAGAATTAAAAATAAGAAGTAGGATAGGAGAAGAAATATGAAAAAATTTTTGACTACTGCAGTTGTGGTTTTGGGGGTTGCATCTATTGCGCAAGCCGGTCCTTGCCACAAAATTCCGAGTGTAGAAACTTACGCACATCCTACACTTTTCCGTTCACAGGCTCAGGCTCTTGTTGACGCTGATTCTGTATATGTTACAGGTGCAAAGGCATTCAAGCCTAATTTTGCATTAAAAGTTAACAAAAAGGAAAATGTGCTGATTGCTGCAAAAGCAAAAGATGTTTTGAAGAAAGTTTCTCAAAAACATGAAGATGCAGGTCTTGGCAAAATGAAAATTAACGCACCTACTATGCGTTCTGAAGTCGCTGCTATTCTTGCAGAAGGACTTGATGTTGTAACTCCTGAAAATTATAGCCCTTATTCTGATATTAACAATCAGTACTGGGCGAAAGATTACATTTACAGAGTTACCGAAAAAGGTATCATGATTGGTTATCCGTCAGGCGTATTTAAACCGGATCAACCGATTACAAAGGCAGAAGTTTTTGCAACAGTTGCTCAATTAATCAGTGTTGAACACTCACAAGGTACACCGATTTATGCAGGTTCTGAAGTTAAGTTCATACCTACATGGGCTGAAGACTGTACAAATGAAGTTATTGCATCAGGCTTGTTAAAAGCTCTTCCTGATCAAAAAGGTATTGTAGAAAACGAATTTTTAACCAAAGAACAAGTTGCATACCTTGTAAGCTCATTGAGAGCAAACTGGGATTCTTTAACAGAAAACAGCGGTTTTGCAGATGCATGTCCTGCTTCTTTAGGTTCTGTTAAAGTGAAAATGCTTGACAGAATTAGTGCTAAACACTCAAATATTGGTGATGCATTCCAGGCTAAAACAACTGAAGCAGCAACAATAGACGGCGTAGCATTCCCTGCAGGCTCTATTGTCAAAGGTAAAGTTGTTGCCGTTAACAGACCTGGTATTAAAAATCCCGGATTTGTCAAAGTTAAATTCTTAACAATTACCAATGGTGACTGTGTAAAAGAATTGCCGAAGAGAGTACAGGGCGTTGATGCGGATATTACTAAGAATCCGAATATTATTGCAAGAATTCTTGGTCTTCCGTTTAGCGCAGCAGGCAGAGTTGTTGGTGTTGTAGGTCGTTCAGGCGGTGCAATAGTTGATGTTGCAGGCAACGGTCTTGAACAATTAGGTGACAACCTCAGCAATACATTTGTTGAAACTGCATGTTTACATCCGGGACGTGGTATTGCAAGCTTCGGTCAAGGTATTGTAACTATTTTTAAAGGTGTATTTGATATTACTAAAGTTGTTGTATCAGGTACATTTGGTGTAGTTTATGAACTCTGTGATGATATTGTTTATTGCATAGTTCCTAGCTGCTCTAATAATTCAAGTTTGAATCCTGATGAAGAATTAACAATCATATTCTAATTAATGGATTTAAAAGTTCAAACAGGCGCGATATATTTATCGCGCCTGTTTTTTGTGATTTATTTTGTTAGTTTTGTTAGTGTTATAATTCAGGTATGAAAAAGTTTTTTATAATAATTCTTTTATTTGTATTTAGTAACAATATTGTGTTTGCGGGTGATGAGAATCTTGGTTTTCGAGGACCGCTAAATTTTGCTCAGTGTAAAATCCTTGAACATGTTGTATCATGTGAAATCCATAAAATTATGGGCGGTCGTGCCAGGGTGCGTTTTGTATCATACGGTGCAAAAGCTTTAAGGAGAGGTATATTTAAATCTGCGGCGATGAAAGGGAAGGATTTTAATCTTGATGGTATAAATATTTCTAAGATTAATATAGAAACAATTACCGAAAATAACAGACTTGATGTTTCAGATTTGAATAATGTTAAGTTGATTACTGATATTCTTGCAAAATATACTGCAGAAATTACTAACGATGATATTAAGACTATTATTGCATCAAGACCTTATCAAAACGAGATTGCCCGTATTAATAAGAGACTTGCGCCTTTCATTAGAATTTATAATTCTGACGTATATTGCCGGAATAACCGCTTATTTATCAAATTGTTTTTGGCTTCGGATTTAATTGGAAGTAAGTTTACAGTTAGTATATCTACTGATATTTATTCTGATGGTTATAAAACAGGATTCGATGATATAAAATTAAATAAAAAACTTCAAATGGGATTATCTGATAAGATTATTGAGTTTATAGATGCGCTTAATCCTGTTAATTTTGTTGTAAAAGAACTTGACGACGCTAAGATTAGTACAACTGTCAGGTCAATAAATATAGTGGATGACAAAATCCAAATATCTGGTATTATTAAAATATATAAGGATGAAAGATGAGCAGGAAGAAGAAAAAAGATAATAATCCGGCTGGGATTATAATATCATTGATAATATTAATTGCATTGTGTGTTGCGGGCGGGTTTGTCTGGCTCAACCGTTATGAGTTTTTCCCCGGCTTAATCAAGAATGGTGTTTCTGTGTGTTTCCTCGGCAAAAACGGTGAAAACAAAATCGTTAAATACAATTACGAGGGGGTAAATGGGGTAAATGAAGGGGTAAACGGAGTAAATGGTGAGGCTGCGGTTCCTTCGCAAACCAGATTTGAGTTTGCCATAAGGAAGTTAATCGCGGGGCCGTCCGATATTCAACGGATGCTTAATATTTATTCTGAAATTCCTTCTGATACAAAAATCCTTGCGATAATACAGGAGCCTGATAAAAATATTATTGACTTAACACCGGCATTTAATACCGGCGGCGGAACGGAAAGTATTTATAAAAAATTGACTCAGCTTATTGAGACGGTTAACCTCAATACCGATAAACCGACATATCTGTTTATTAACGGTGTACAAACAGAAGTATTTGGCGGCGAAGGGATAATGATTACCCAGCCGTTGACTAAAGATTCATTGTAGGACGTATGGAACAAAACAAAGATTTAGATTATTATATGAACCTTGACTGGACCTTAATAGAAGGTACGGATCTGGATTTTAACGGGAATCCTTATTTTTATGTTGAGATAAAGGAAATCCCGAGTTTTACATTTTGTGCTAAGACCCGCGAAAAGGCGCTTGAGAACTATAAAACCCAGTTGAAGCTGATGTTAATGCTAATGTTAGAGGATGGGGAACATATAGTAGAGCCGGGTGAAGAAACAGAAGATGACATTGATTGGGAAAGTATATGTCCGTAGAAAATAAACTGAAAGTCATAATTCGTCCGCTTGAAAAAGAAGACATTGATGAAGTGGATCTGGTCGCACAGAAGGCTTATGGCACTCATCACTGGTCAAAAGATTCTTTTTACAGCGAATTGCAAAATAAACTTGCGCAGTATTATATTGCAAGGCTTGAGGATAATACGCTTGCCGGATTTGCAGGGTACTGGTATATAATTGACGAAGCGCACATCACTACAATCGCAGTGGCTCCGGAATTTACAAGAAAGCATATCGGCGAAACGCTTTTAAAAACAATTCTTGATGATTGTTATCAAAAAAAAGTAAAATATCTGACTCTGGAAGTCCGGGAAAGCAATATTCCTGCTATTTCAATGTATGAGAAGTACGGGTTTGAATCCTTCGGTGTCAGAAAAGGCTACTATCAGGATAACAATGAGAGCGCCCTTATAATGTGGACAGAAAATATTTTTTGGGATAAATTTAAAAGTAAATACGAGAAAAATATTTCTAATTTAAAAGAGATAATTGATATCCAATGACAAAGAGAATAACTCCTGAAATAGAAAGTTTTAAGTACTCCGGCGAGCCTGTGAGGTTTACCGTCGGCACGCTTGTGTTAATCGCTTTGAGCGTGTTGATAATTATAATGTCAACATTTACACAGCTTCCAATCATAGATATTTTTTCTCTTAACGAGACAAGCGAAGGGTTTAGGTTAAGTAATTATCTTGTAGATTCCGCGTGTTATTTTTATATCCCGCAGCTGCCTGCCGTATTCTTTGTAATTGCGCTGTTAGATCGCAGATACGGGCTTTCCGCAATTATTCTTTATATATTAATCGGGCTTTTCTGGCTTCCGGTTTTCGGTATGGGCGGAGGGATTCACTATATTTCAGAGTACGGCTTCGGGTATATACTTGCATATATTCCAGCCACCTTTATAACGGCAACGATTATAAAAAATAATTACGGTTTTTTGAATATTTTGAAAGCTGTAATCCTCGGCGTTCTTGCAATCCATGTTATCGGGGTTTTGTATATGCTTTTTATTTCAACACTGTTTAATACATCTGCGGATATGATTACTGGTTGGATAACTTCCCAGAGCGGTATTAAAGTCTTTTATGATATTTTGTTCTGTATGTGTGCAATTTATCTTGCAAGGTTCGTTAAAAAACTTCTCTGGCTTGTTATGTGTTAATAACAGGACTTGTGATGTTTGCCAGTTCCTGAAAAATCAGTTTTATTTCGTCAGAAATGTCTGTATTGTCAAAGAGGTTTTCTTCTACCTTCTGTGCAAAATCTGCTTTTTTAAATTCGTGCAGACCTTTTAGTCTGAAAATTTCTACAAGATTTGCAACTGCCGAGAGTTCAGGGTTAAATTCTGCGCTTGTTATTGTTGTAAAGTTTTTAAATTCGTAATTGATGGTTTTCAGTATTAAACTTTCGGGTAGCAAATCCTCAAATTCTCCGCTGGAAATTAAATGGACTTTGTCTATATTTCTTAATTTGCGTGAAATTTGTTCAAGGTTTTCTTTTGCATCATTATCAAGAAGTACAAAAATCGGGATTTTTAATTCTTCAGCAAGTTTGTAATAAGTTTTTACAACCTGATTTTTACCGCCCGCACCGATTACCTGAATTCCTTTTTTGTCAAAATCATATCCGAGCAGCCTCCCGAATTTTGGCAGCAGGATTTCTTCCGTTATACCTTCTGCAAGGATGACCTTGGAGATTGGAAAACGCGTTGAGTATTTTTCGCGTATTTCTTCAAGTGAAAGGTTTTCTGATAGAAGTGTTAGCCATCTTAAGTTAAGAGGGCGGCTCATTTCCTGCAGTTTTAATGCCGATTTGTAGTTTAATTTATTTTCAAGCAGTTTTTGTACTTCCGGTGAATTATTGTAGATTTTGTTTTCATACTCTTTTAAGCGCAGATTTATCGTATAATCTCCGTCACTTTCAGGTAGAGATGCGTTAAAAACGGTTTGTGCAAGGCTTGTAAGTTCACCGTAGTCCATTGTATCAAGTTCGGATTTTTTTATTAACGGCGATACAAGGTTAGACAGTATTATATCTTTAAAGACTCGTAAATATTTATCCTCTGTTGCTTTAAAACGTGTCAGCCTGTCAATTGAAATGATTATTTGTTGTGTGGTTAAGTTTTTGTATTTCATCTTAAACTTTCTTTACATACATCCGGTATATGGCAAATTTTATAAATTTGGTGTTTTATTATATATATGGTAAGTGTGCAAATAAATAATGTCAATCCATATTTTAAAACAAACGCAGCGGTAATAAAACCGATAGCGGAGGATAAGTTTGCGAGTGCTGAAACAACTACGGTTGGCAGACAAAAAACTTACCCCTCTTTTAAAGCTGCAAGTGCTGCCATAAGTGTAAGGACAACTCTAACACCTGAAGAAAATGATAAGTTTAGAGAAGTTTCAGAGGTGTTGGATAAAAAGGATAAAAAACTTCTCCGGATGGCATTAAAGAGCGGCTTGCTTCTCAGAAATGATGCGGAAGACAACTCAACCGTTCTTGATAATTTGCATAAAATCATAACCGCCCCGCGGGTAAGGGGTTTAGATGCCGCGAAGATAGCAAAAAATACACTTGAAACAATTGTTAATCCGAGTATTATAACTCAGCGCTTCGGTGATATTCCAAAACCCGTAATGCCGGGTGTTATTAATTATATGACAGCTGATTCTACTGATACAAGAGAACGCGCACTTAAAGAAAACGAGTTTAAAGACATGTATTCCGGCTGCTGCGTTGCTGCAAGTGTAGAGTTTAATATGGCGCACAGACATCCGGCAGAATTTTCAAGATTTGTTGAAGGGCTGACCTCTCCGTCTATGGAGGTTAAAAAGACTATTAATCTTGAACGCTTATCAAAGAATACTCTTGATGCGGTGTGGTTGTTGAATGCGTTTGAGGTTCCTTATGAGCTTAAGGGAATTAAGCAGGCAACACTTACTTTAAAGCCGGATAAAGAGGCAATAATCCGCGCACGTATACAGAATAGTTATCGAGATTCGCTGGAGAGAAGTTCTGTGGATGTAATGATGCAGTCCATGCTTATGCAGCTTGGAACGGAACAAACTTATTCATCGCTTCTTGACAAACGCGGCGGCAAGTTTAGCCGTGAAGATAAAGGTCTGATTGATTTTGAAAAAACATTTATTGAATCTGTTGCTGAAAATAAAGATACAACATCTGTCGTTTATCAGGTAGTAGACGAGAACCAACGTGTAATAGGTCAGGAAGCGGATTATATGACAATTCGCTCGCAAATTCTTGAAGCACTTGATATGGGACACAATGTCATTATCGGTTATATAATAACCGACGCTGCAGGTGTAATAGAAAATGCGCATGAAATAACAATAACCGGTGCAAGAAAAACCAGTACCGGCGAAACAATATTCATTTGTAACGATACGGATGACGATATTCCTTATCCGATAGAGTATTCTGAAAATTATTTGATACCAAAGATTCATCATGCAGGACTTCCAACGGAAATTGCCGAGAAAAATCTTGATTTGACGGAAAACTGGCAGATTGCTATGCGTGATTTTGAGAGATATGAGAAGGAAAAATACGGGGAAGCTGCTTAGTTTTAATTATTTCAAATTGTAAACTTTTTCTGTGAGAAATAGCAAAAAATTTTTTTTACACGTATTCTACTCATAGAAAAGAGGTAATCCATGATAGAAAATAATTATTTTAATTACAAAAACTACAGCATGAGTGTAAAACCTAACGGTGATGATGTAAAAGTGCGTCTTTGGGAACGTCCCGTTGGTGATGGCAGCGTTTTAAAACTAAAAGCTTCTAAAGATTATGATTATGAAAATCGTAATATTATAAGACGCGGGGATAAAACATTTTCTCAAATGCCGATGTCCGGAAAGTGCAATGAAGGTAAACATTGTGATTTCTTTGTTCTTGACGGTGGTTTTAAAGTAAAGGGCAATATGCAAAACGGCATGATTAGAGAAGTTTCGGAGTTAGAAAGTTTCCCGCAGACAGAAAATCAATTTTCTAAACTTGGCGGTGTAGCAAAAAGAGTTTGCAAAAAACTGGTTACCTTTGTTAAAGAAAATGAAGGGGGTATTTCTAAAGCCTCCGAAAGCATCAAGCAGTCAAAAATATTTGAATTAATAAAAAAAGTGTAAGAATAAAATCAAAAAATTAAGCCCGGAATTAACTCCGGGCTTATTAATTATTATTGTAAATTACGAGTATAATGGTGCAAGTTTGGAGGCTTGCTGAGGTATTACTCCCTCTTCAATCGGCATATAGACTCTGTAATCAATATCAGGGAAACAGTTGTCTATACTTTCAATTTCTTTTAATTTTGCATCATCAATACAATTGTTTTCAATCATATCGGCGATAGTTTCAAACCTGTCAACATGTTCTCTGAAACGGTCTGTTGCATAGTCCTTAGCCTGCCAGGTTGTGATTAAGAACGGCCAGTCAGAACTTTGCAAAAGCAGATTTTCACGTGCCATCTGGTTTAGGGCTCTGTGAAGAAGCTTATCTTCCGGTATTTTTTCGTATTTTTCAACAATACTGTTGATGCGTTTTTCGCAGGAGTGGATAATCGGCCACATCCATTCGGTAAGGTGGTTTTGCCATACATAGAAGTGTCCGCCTTGCCCCCATGAACTTTCCGGAATTTGTATTGCCTCTTTAGGCGGATATTTTTTAAGATATTCGCCGGCGGTCATTCTTTCAACTTCCGGTAAGTATTGATGGAATTTTTTGATAACCTGTTTGATAAACTCAACACCTTCAAACCACCAGTGTCCGAATAATTCCGTATCAAATGATACCATAACAAGCCCTTCTTTGTTGTGAGCGAGTTTGTAATCATTTAATAAGTGATAAATAAGTGTTGTATAGTGGTCAGAGTTTTCGTTTATCTTGTTAAATGCGAGAACCGGATCATAGAGCATTTTGTCACCTAAGTCTGTAGTCGGTGATGTAATTCTCCAGTAGTGCATACCTGACTTGTCATCGCGTTTGTGGAATTCTCTGAAACATCCGTCACCCGGATAACCGTCAGCAGCTGACCAAACCTGATAGCCTGCTCTGTCATTTCTGCCCATTACGGCAACCTGTGCATCAGGCAGCCAGTAAGCGGAATAGGTGTCATAACCTGTAGCAGCTCTTTCTGGAAGCGGGATGTACTCAATGTTTCCGTAAACACCGATTACACGTCTGTTACCGATAGAGTTGCCGCCTTCAATTACGTGTGATTCCGTAAAGAAGTATTCAATATCGTTATTTTGAAGAGTTACTTCAATAGCAGGTCTCCAGTGTTTTTTACCGTCTTTACCTACGTATTCGTAACCTTGTCTGTACGCACATTCAGGCAGCCAGCATCCTTTAGCCTTTTTGCCGAATAATCTTTTAGTTGTATCTGAGCCTACTTTAAATTGTGCATTCAGGTTGCTGTCAGTGCAGAGCAGCGGTGAGAAACCGTGTGTTGCGCCGGAGGTTGTAATTTCTATGCAGCCTAAATCCTGATATTTTTTAAAGTTTCCTATCAGATCCATGCCAAATTTATTAACATAATCATCACGGAGTTTATTCCAGAGGTCGAAATAGTATTTTGCAAGGTATTTCAAGTGCTGTGAGTGAGCAACTTTAGGATCGGGGTATCTTTCCAGATCCTTTGAAACAGCTGCAATTTGTGCATCTATGTATTTAACAAAACCATGCTTAAGGTGTTCATCGTTAAGCTGCTCGGCCAAAATCGGCGTAATCCCGACGGTTAATTTTGCTTTTATTCCTTCGTCATACAACTCGGAAATAGCATTTAGCAAAGGAACGTATGTTTCAGCCATACATTCGTAGAGATTTTCTTCGCCAAACGGCCACATACCTGCTTTTCTATAGTATGGCAGGTGGCTGTGTAGCATAAATACAAATTGTCCAACTGACATGATGCCTCCGTTCTTATTTTTTAGTACACGTATATTTTCATATGATATTACATTATTATATATAGCACACATGGATAAAAAAAGTAATCCTTTAGTATTACTTCCCGCGCGTAATTGTTACAAATGTTAATCATTTTAAAAAGGTGAAAACGCCTGTATGCCATACGTTTAGCGTTATTTAAGGATGTAAAAATAAATGTAAAGTAAACACTTAAATTATTTAAAAATAATTCTGTCGGATTAGATGGTTTTATATAAAAAATATAGCTGTAAATATTAATAAATGTAAAAATATTGTAAAAAATACACTTTACCTATTGCAAAATTATTTTAAAAAGTATATTGTTAAATAAACATGTAATTTTATTGTAAAGAAAAGTAAAAACAATCAAAAAATCTGGCAAATTTTTTTTATCACACGACTTTTTAAATATGTGTAGAATATATTTGGGTGCAGGAAGGACATATCATTGAACATCAATCCAGTTAATATTTATGACAGCGTTGGAAACGGGAATAAGAATAACCATTCCGGACGTTTGTCCGCTAAGTTTTCGCAAACTCCGTCAGGAGAAGGACAAAAAGACAGTATTTCTTTTAAGGCAAATAAAAAAACTTTTCTAGATTGGGCAAGAAATTTTGATTTAGCTACCGCAATCGGGAATTTTAAGCAGAAAATAGAAACTATGGGTTTTGTCGCACTTTTCCTTATTCAGGATGGTTTAGGTATGACCGTTCCAAGAACATGGACAGGGTTTAACAGAGATAAGGAAATTACCGGCAAATTTCATATACAGGAAGGTCTGGAGGTTTTCGGGCGTGAAGGGTTGACGGGTCCTGCGATGATGGCAATTCCTGCCGGTGTATTTGCTCTTACAAAGTTAGCTATGGGAAAATCCACATATATTAATTCAAGATTAATTAAATCTTTTGGTAAAACCGTTACAGGTATGCTTGAACACGGTTCATTTAAAGATGCAGAAGTTTTAAAATCCTCAATTGTAGAGAACGGATTTAAGAAGATGTACAAGGAAACTCTTGGCACTGATGCTTCTGCAGACATTATTTCGAAAGCGATGACAAAGTTATCGACTTTTAATAATGTCAAGGATTTGAAACTGCCTGAAAAAATGAATGTTCAGGAAATAGAAAAAACTTTTGGTTTGGATTATGGAATTGATGCAATCAGGGTTATTACTAAAAATGCCGAATTGAAACCTGATAGCGTATTTGAAGGTAAGGAACTTAAAAAGATTGTAAAACATATCAAAAAAGATTTATCCAATCCTATGAACGGTATTATTAATGAAGCACTGCTTGAAACAAGGGGAGCGGATTTATCAAAACTTAACCGTGTACTGCTTGATGGCAATACGTATGATACCAAAATTGCTACGGAAGGCTTACAGGCTTATGCACATGATGTAGCACATAAATTCAAAAACCCTGCAGATTTGACTACTGCAAAGGCTGAGGACTTTATGTATTCAATGGTTGGCAAACGCTGGACTTCTAACATTGCTGCAGGTGCTACCGTTTTAGCAGCAATGAACTATCTGCCTAAACTGTATGCGTTTGGCGATAAACCGCCGGGAGAAGTTTCAAAATGTGAAGCAGAACATAGAACGCATAAACATGATTTACATAATCATGATAATGAAAAGAAAGGCAATGTTTCATTCAAAGGCGGATTTTCCGCTATGGGTAAGAAAATTGCCAAATGGAAGGATTTCTGGCTTGCAGAAGGAGAATTTAATAAGTTTAATTTCTCACCGACTCTTATGTCCGGTATATCCATAATCGGGTTAACGATTCCGCGTGGTGCACGCGCTTATGAACGTGCGCCGATGAAAACCGAAGAACAACGCCAAAAAGAAGGCTGGTTTGACAGACTGTTTAAGAAAGATATTTCCGAACTTAAGGAAATTGCAATCAGAGACCCGTTATCTGCGTTGTTTGTAGTATTTGCGGTACCGCTTGCCACAAGAGGTATAATCAAGTCTTATGAAAAATCATCAGGATTTGTTCTAATTGACCATGCCGCTGATGAAGGCAAAGGGTGGAAAACGCTTGGCAAATACTTAAATCCGTACAGCAATATAAGTGTTATAAATAATGCCGAACTGGATGCACTTTATGGCGGTATTGACTCTCATAAGAAACTGGTCAATGTATGTGAATATCTTGATCGCAAGGGCGGAAATTTGGCGAGAATATTCTCTTACTCAGGTAACAGTGAAAGTGTATTTAATGACAAGGATAGTTTCTCGCTGAAATCTATAAAGAAAATGAATGTTGCAGAGAAAAACAAGAAGATTTTGGATTATGTAAGAAATGCTAATCCGGAATTACAAACAAAGATGGTAGATACACTCTTACCGGCGCTTAAGAAATTAAAGAATAACAGGGCACTTGGTATAGCAAAAACTTTGAGTTCTATACCGTTCCTGCTCAACCTGTTTATTGTATCACCTTTCTTGCTTGGTATAACGATACCGAAGTATACATATAAGTTAACAAGAAAAGCCAGTGATAAGGCAAAAGGGATACCTGAACCAGCAGGACCGGCGCAGCCGCCTAATCGGGAAATGTATCTTAAAAAACAGGCAGAAGACAACAGTAAAGTGAAGCAAATAATATAATATAAAAGGGCCGCATTGCCGGCTCTTTCTTTTTCAAGCTAATGTAAGTGATTAAGAAGAATTAGTGTTTTATGATATTTTAAATACTGTCAGGTATTGGTTGAACGATTTTTTAAAGAAATTTGTTTTTTAATCTAATACAAACTTTCTAAAAAAAAGCGGGTTTTTACACCCGCAATTGTAAAGCACATAACCGTTTCACAGCACGGTTACTATTTAGGTAAATTTTATATTAATGTGGTAAATTTCTGATTGTTTGTTTCAAATCAGCAATCTCTTTTTTGAGCGCAGCTATTTCTTTTTCCTGCGTAAGCAGCTTTTTATTTTGCTCCTTGATTTCTTTGTCCTGATTATTAACACGGATGGTTAAATCGCGTATTTTCTCACTGTCGGAAGCAACGATTTTGATGTTATCCGCCAATTGAAGCGCTATTTGCTTAATTTTTGCATCAAGTTCTTTGAGTGCGTT
>CALUTH010000022.1 GCA_944323635.1 Candidatus Gastranaerophilales bacterium | reverse complement strand
GGTTTCGCGGGTTTCGCGGGTTTCGCGGGTTTCGCGGGTTTCGCGGGTTTCGCGGGTTTCGCGGGTTTCGCGGGTTTCGCGGGTTTTCTTCCCCCCCCCTGTGCCCCGGGCTTTTCTGCCAATTGCACCCTGAGTACATTCTGTATTATCTCATGGAAACTTTGAAGTGTAAACCCTTTGTAAATGTTTCTTAAAATATGTTATTGCTTTTTAATGATAATTAGCCCGATAGAAGTACAAGCATACTTTGCTATTTCTAATTTAAGATGATAAGGTCCGTCATAAGGTACCCTGTCAACAAAATCATTAATAACACCTTTTCCTTTATCCAGATTAAGCGGGAAGACATAATGCCCTGCATGTTCCAGATCATTTATGACCCTCAATATATCGCGGTGCCGGAAGACAACCAAATCTTCAAGTTCAATTGTTTTCTTATCCGATACAAGATTATATTCCGTAGTATGAACAGCAATCCCACCAGGTTTTAAGACATTTAGGCTGTTTTTAATAAAATTAAGCCCGTTTTCTATAGAGCCGAGATGCTCAAGAGCACATATAGACCAACAAAAATCATAGTCTTTTAAATCGGCGGGGATGTCATTCATATCAACATTTCTAAAGTGGACATTATTTTTAAACACTTCATTGTCGCAAATTCCGGTTTCATTGAGTTCTGATAAATCTTTTTTTATGTATTGATCCGTACTTTTCCACTGCTCGCAGCCCGCGTTACCTTCCGGCATATCGGTAGCCGTAATTTGACAACCCATTGAGGCATAGAGGGGTACTGTGTGTTCTTTCCCGACGCCAAAAACAAGACCACTTTTGCCGGACTGTAGCATACCGTGTTCATAAAGCGCCTGTGAAACATAGGCATACTCCCACTGCTTACGGTGATATTTTGGAGTTTCTTTTAACTTGTTCATCCAAAAAGTAAACAGCGGCAAGTCGTATAATGTTTTATTACATAACTGCGATGTAACAGTATACGGTCTGTCCGCAGGAAGCGCTATGTTAAATGCCAGTGGCTTTCTACGACAAAATTTACTAAGAAAAAAAGTATAAGCGGAATGTAATTTACATCTGCAATGATACTTAGTTTTTTTCAACATATTTATAAGCATATTATTTTCTATCCCTTTTATCTTTTCTTATAATCTAAAACTTTTAAAATAAAAAAAGTTACATATCCGAGTTAGAGAGTACAAATAAAGATGCCGGCTGTAAAATACAGCCGGCATCAAACAATAATTCTAAAAACTACCAAACGTAGCAGAGGATTTCCCCGCCAAGGTTTTCTTTGCGGGCTTTTCTATCGGTTAACAAGCCTTTGCTTGTAGAGATAATAGCGATACCCAAGCCGCCGAATACTTGCGGTAAGTTTTTAGCCTTCATATATGTTCTTAAACCCGGTTTAGAAACACGTTGTAAGTTTGTGATAACCGGTTTATTGTGTTCATCGTATTTCAATGTTATTGTCAAATATTTGAACTTACCTTCTTGTTTTTCAGAATAATCAGCAATAAAACCTTCAGATTTTAAGAGTTTCGCTAATTCTAATTTAAGCTTAGAAGAAGGGAGTTCAACAGTAGGATGAGAAACCATATTAGCGTTTCTTATTCTTGTTAGCATATCTGCTATCGGATCTGTATTCATATTTATATTTCCTTTTCTTTTTACTACTTACTAAATAAAATATTGCATCAAACAAGAGCTTGTTTTAGCAGTATAGCCAAAGATTAACGGTAAACTACCAGCTAGCTTTGGTTACACCGGGCAACAAACCTTGATGAGCCATTTTTCTCAAACAGATTCTGCAAAGACCGAAATCTCTGTGGAAACCGTGAGGACGACCGCAGATGCTGCAACGGTTGTGCAGTCTTACTTTCGGGTACTTACCTGCTTCTGCAAGTTCGCGTCTTCTGTTTTCTTTGTTTATCATCGCTTTCTTTGCCACGATTTTCTCCTTTATGTTTTACTTTACTATTTTAAACCTTTGAAAGGCATACCCAGTAATCTGAGTAATTCTCTTGCTTCATCATCAGTATTAGCAGTTGTGATAATAGATATATTCATACCTTTTACCAGATCAACTTCTTCATAAGAGATTTCAGGGAACAATGATTGTTCTTTCAAACCTAAAGTATAGTTTCCTCTGCCGTCGAAACTCTTAGCTGAAATACCTCTAAAGTCTCTGATACGTGGGAGGATAATACAAATAAGTTTTTGAAGGAAATCATACATTCTTTCGCCGCGCAATGTAGCCATTGCACCAACCGGCATACCTTCTCTTAATTTGTATGATGCGATAGATTTTTTAGCCTTTGTGATAACTGCGTGCTGACCTGCAATCTTAGTTAATTGAGATTGAATAGACTCAGCGATTTTTGAGTTGTGAGAAGCTTCACCAACACCCATGTTGATAACGATTTTGCTCAACTTAGGAATCATCATGTCATTTGCATAACCAAATTTTTCCTTAAGTGCTGCTTTAACTTCTTCGTTATATTTTGCTCTTAAATTTTTTGTTTTAGTCATTTTTCACTTTCCTTTAATTTAAGATGAACTTAATGTCGTTACAACGTTATAACACATTAAACATCTAATGTCTCGCCACATTTTTTGCAAACACGAACCTTTTTACCGTCAACTTCTTTGTGTGCTACTCTGGTTGGTTTTTCGCAAGCCGGGCAAACTATCATAACGTTTGAGCTTTCGATAGGTGCTTCCAACTTGATTAAACCGCCGTTGATACCGTAAGCAGGTTGTGCTTTTTGGGATTTAGTTATCATATTCAAACCTTCTACAACCACTTTTGATTCAGAAGGGATTGCTTTTTTGACGTTTCCCGTTTTTCCTTTATCTTTGCCTGCAAGGATGACAACTCTGTCACCTGATTTTACATGCAAACCTTTTTTATTCTTATCTGCCATTTTCGACTCCTATATTACTTCCGGTGCAAGAGAAACAATCTTCATGAAGTTTTTGTCTCTCAATTCACGCGCAACAGGTCCAAAAACACGAGTTCCTCTCGGGTTGCCATCTTTGTTAATGATAACTGCAGCATTCTCGTCAAATCTGATAACCGAACCGTCTTGACGTTTAATATCATGTTTTGTTCTAACGATAACCGCTTTAACAACTTCTGATTTTTTAACCGCCATATTCGGGGTTGCATCTTTAACAGTTGCTACAACAACATCACCAACATAAGCAAACTTCTTGTTAGAGCTGCCCATAACACGGATAACCAATAACTCTTTAGCACCTGTATTGTCTGCTACCGCTAATCTTGTTTCTTGTTGTATCATTGTTACATTCCTTATTGTTTATTTAAGTATTTACTTAACTCTTCTGCCGTCCACTCCGGCAAAACCGCGTCCGGCCGGCAGATTTTCAGATTATTACTATTTAGCCTTTTCTACGATTGACTCAACAACCCAGCGTTTGTCACCGGAAATCGGTTTTGATTCGATGATTCTTACTGTATCGCCGATTGAACATTCGTTCTTTTCGTCATGAGCCTTGTAGTTTTTGTTAAACTCAATAATCTTTTTATATTTCGGGTGCGGTTCATAAGATGCTACTTTTACCACAACCGTTTTGTCCATTTTGTCACTAATGACAATTCCTTGTTTTTCTTTCTTAGGCATTTTTTACCTCTGTTTCTTTTTCAGTTAATACAGTTTTGATTTTTGCAATTAAGCGTTTTGTATTAGCTATTTCAGCAACATTTTCAAGTTTATGCATTGAGTGTTTCAAACGCATATCAAACAATTGCTTTTTATAGTCTTGTACAGCCTGCTTTAATTCATCTACTGTTTTTTCACGAATTTCTTGCATTTTCATTGTTTTGTTTCCTTAATCATTAAGCTTCTTTTTCAACGATTTTTACATTGATAGGAAGTTTTTGTGCAGCAAGTTCCAACGCGTGGACTGCAACACTTCTATCAAAGTAATCGAGTTCGAAAAGTATTCTGCCCGGTTTTACAACCGCTACCCAATACTCTACGTTACCTTTACCTGAACCCATACGAGTTTCAGCAGGTTTTGCGGTAATCGGTTTGTCAGGAAATATTTTAATCCAAACATTACCGCCACGTTTAATTTCACGTGTCATAGCACGTCTTGCGGCTTCAATCTGACGGCTGGTAATCCAACCCGGTTCCAAAGCCTTTATTGCATAACGACCAAATTCGAAATCTACGCCACGAGTTTCATGACCTTTCATTCTTCCTTTCATCATTTTGCGATATTTTGTTTTTTTAGGCATTAACATTGTATTGTACTCCTGTTATTAAAATTTTACTTTGTTTCTATCGCTTTACGTTGTCTGGTGCCGCGTCTTTGGAATCTTTCACCTGAATCTTTGCCGGTTTTTGTTTTAATATTCATATCGGCAGTTTCGCCAGGCATCAAGTTGCCTTTGAAAATCCATACTTTAACACCGATTTTACCCATAACTGTATCTGCTTCGGTAAAACCATAATCAACATCTGCTCTTAATGTTTGAAGAGGAATTCTTCCTTCTTTTGCCCACTCAGAACGCGCGATTTCAGCACCGCCTAAGCGACCTGATACCATAATTTTGATACCTTGAGCGCCGGCTCTCATTGTTCTTTGCATTGCTTGTTTCATTGCTCTTCTGAATGCTACACGTTTTTCTAATTGTTGAGCAACAGCTTCTGCAACCAGTAATGCATCGACATCAACTCTTGCAACTTCAACAACATTGATGATAACTTGTCTGCCTAAGTATTTTGATACTTCTTGTTTAAGTTCATCAATACCTTGTCCGCCTCTGCCTACTACGATACCAGGCTTAGCAGTTACAACTGTTATTGTTGTTGCTTTATCTTTTCTTTCAATGAAGATATTTGATACGCCTGCAGCGTATAATTTTTTCTTGATGAATTTACGGATTTTAGCATCTTCTGCTACGAACCCGGCATAATCTTTAACCTTTGCGTACCATTTGCTTACCCAAGGTCTGATTATACCTACTCTAAATCCTGTCGGATGTGTCTTTTGTCCCATTTTTTCTACCTTTTATTTTCTACTACTTTATTACGTCTTGTGCGCCCGAAAGGCATCATTTGTCACTGACGGACAATCTCTACGCCTTCTTTGCCGGAGCGTTATCACTAACTTTAATTGTGAGGTGAGATGTACGTTTGAGTCTTCTGTAAATACGACCTTGCGCTCTTGGCTTACCTCTTTTATATGTAACGCTTTCATCGGCATAGATTTCAGATATTCTTAAATCTTCCGGTTTTGCACCGTATTTTTCATATGCGTTTGCCACTGCTGCTCTTAAATTCTTTGCTACAACACTGGCTGCAAAATAAGGCATAAAACGCAACATATCTTGAGCTTCACCAACTGACTTGCCTCTTACTTCGTTGATTACTCTGCGAAGTTTTCTTGCTGTCATTTTTATATCTGTTTGTCTTGCTTTAGCTTCCATTTTTTCGTTTCCTTTATTTTCTAGCCTTGCCTGCTACTATTTTCTCTTTGCAGTTTTATCTGAGCCTGCATGACCTCTGTACATTCTGGTCGGTGCAAATTCACCTAATCTGTGGCCTATCATTTGTTCTGTTACATATACAGGAACATGTGATTTACCGTTGTGCACGGCAATTGTATGTCCAAGCATATCAGGTATTATCATAGACGCCCGTGACCAAGTTTTAACAACTTTCTTTTCGTTGTTTTCATTCATCTTGTCTATCTTCTTTTGAAGTGACTCGTGTACGTATGGTCCTTTTTTTAATGAACGTGCCATTAATTTCTCCTTTATCTAATTGATTACTTGTTATTTTTTACGTCTTCTTACAATAAGCTTGTCAGAAGCTTTATTAGTTTTTCTGGTCTTTTGACCGAGAGCAGGTTTACCCCAAGGAGTCTTAGGATGTCCGCCCGGACCTGTTTTACCTTCACCACCGCCGTGAGGGTGATCGCACGGGTTCATAGTTACACCACGAACTGTTGGTCTTACACCCATATATCTGTGACGGCCGGCTTTACCTATAGAAATATTCTTAAATTCAGCATTGCCTAAGGTACCGATTGTAGCCATACATTCTTTTCTTACCATTCTCATTTCTGATGAAGGAAGTTTAATGGTTACATAATTGCCTTCTTTTGCCATTACCTGTGCAAAGTTACCGGCGCTTCTAACCATTTTGCCGCCTCTACCCGGTGTTAATTCAATATTGTGAACAATTGAACCTAACGGAATAAGGTCTAACGGTAAAGCGTTACCTGTTTGAATAGTCGCATCAGGACCGCTTACGATAGTATCGCCAACATTTAAGCCTTCCGGAGTAAGAATATATCTCTTTTCACCATCAGCATAGAATACTAATGAAATACGTACGTTTCTGTACGGATCGTATTCAATTGTTTTAACAACTGCCGGAATGCCGAACTTTTCACGTTTGAAGTCGATAATACGGTATGCTTGTTTAACACCGCCGCCTTTGTGTCGATATGTAATTCTTCCGGTATTGTTTCTGCCGGCTGTTTTCTTTATATGTTTTAATAAAGATTTTTCAGGAGTTTGTGTAGTGATTTCTTGATAATCACTCTTTGTCATACCTCTTTGTCCCGGAGATGTCGGATTAATTTTTCTAAGTGCCATTTTAATTTTCTCCTTTTATATTTGGCTAATGCGGAACCATCTGTTCGGAACCGCTCACTTACTCTTAACAGTCTATACTGCTGTTAATTCTTCGATTGGATCCCCTTCAACAGTAACAATTGCTTTCTTATAAGATGCTGTTCTGCCGTAGTGATAACCCATTCTTTTTGCGTGTGACGGCATATAAACCGTATGTACTTTCTTTACTTTTCTTCCAGGGAAAGCCTGTTCAACTGCCTGAGCAATTTCAACTTTTGTAGCGTTCATATTAACTTCAAAAGTATATTTGCCTAATGAAGTTGCCATCATTGATTTTTCAGTAATAACAGGTCTTCTGATTATATCGTA
Source organism: Candidatus Gastranaerophilales bacterium (assembly GCA_944323635.1). Taxonomy (GTDB): domain Bacteria; phylum Cyanobacteriota; class Vampirovibrionia; order Gastranaerophilales; family Gastranaerophilaceae; genus CALUTH01. The sequence goes on along the minus strand of CALUTH010000022.1, from coordinate 16,451 downwards.
AAGTTTTTCTGTGTTTGTTCTAGTCTTACTCATTATTGCAGCCTTTCTGTTATTTCATTTACCGCTGATTCGGTTATAACAATAAAATCAGCTTCCAATATGTCTTTTACGTTAATGTTTGAAGGTAAAATCATTTTTACTGAAGGAATGTTTCTTGCAGAAAGCTCAAGATATTTATTTTCAGGAGCCTTAGTATCTGCGATAACAAGAACTTTTCCTGCAACATTTAATGATTTTAAAACTTCAACCATCAATTTAGTTTTAGGAGCTTCAATTAATGAGAAGTCCTTTACAACAACCATAGAATCTACTCTTGCTGACAATGCGGATTTAAGCGCTGATTGTCTTGCCTTTTTAGGCATATCAAAAGCATAGCTGCGCGGTTTCGGTCCAAAGATTACGCCGCCGCCTGCAAACAACGGAGAACGTAATGAACCTGCTCTTGCACGTCCTGTTCCTTTTTGTTTCCAGGGTTTTTTACCGCCGCCTGAAACTTCTGCTCTTGTTTTTGCACAAGCTGATCCTTGTCTTGCATTATTTAATTGTCTTCTTAATGCCAAGTGCATTACATGAAGATTAGGCTCTACACCGAAAACTTTTTCGTTTAAAGTAATTTCGCCTAATTTTTCACCTTTTGTACTTAATATTTGTTTTGACATTTTATTTTCCTTATCCTTTCTTACCTCTTGCGAACCTTGCGGCTGCTTTATATGGCAAGTTTGTATTTTACTGTCTTGTGCGGGATTCTTTTTTTTGTTATCCTTGTCAGCCATGTGACCTTACTTTTTTTGCCGGCTCTTATTCCTAACATGTTTTTATATCCGGATTTTTCCGTCGGTTGAGGATTACTCCCCTAGTTCCATTTTGTTCTTGAAGGAACGATTGTAACCAATCTGCCTTCACAGCCGGGTACGGAACCCTTAATTAATACCAAACCGTTTTCGTTATCAACTTTAACGAGTTTTAACTTGGTAATAGTAACTCTTTCGTTACCCATGTTGCCAGCCATTCTCTTACCTTTGATAACGCGGCTCGGAGTGGTGCCTGCGCCGATAGAACCCGGTTCTCTGTGGTTCTTAGAACCGTGAGCCATAGGACCTCTTGAGAAGTTCCATCTTTTTACTGTACCCTGGAAACCTTTACCAATTGATGTACCTGTAACATCAACCTTTTGAATATTATCAAGTACTGATAAGTCAATTTCTTGACCAACTTTATAATCTTCAGAATTTTCTACTCTGAATTCTTGCAAATGTCTGTAGTTATCCAGACCGTTCTTTTTGAAATGACCGATTTCTGCTTTTGTTAAATGTTTTTCTTTTGCAGGAACAGTACCAACCTGAATAGCACTGTAACCGTCTTTTTCAACTGTCTTAACCTGAGTAACAACAGTCTTGTCAACTTTAATTACAGTAACCGGAATTGCCAAACCTTCTTCATTAAAGATTTGGGTCATACCTAATTTCTTTCCTATTACACCTAGTGTCATTTTATCCTTTCCGGCATATCGTACACGAGGTACAAATATACCTTTACATCTTGCGATTGCTACCTTTTTGATAACCTTTTACCTTAAGGGATTTAACCTTCCGCCGCGAGGGACGTTGTAGTTCACATTATATGCATAATGCTTATTAAATTTTCAAAATTACAATATACTTTTGTATATTATAAAACTTTCATTTCTACGCCGACGCCTGCCGGTAAATCCATCTTGCTCAACTCAGCCATTGTTTGCTGTGTTGAATCGTAAATATCGATAATACGTTTGTGCGTTCTGATTTCGAAATGTTCTCTTGATTTCTTATCAACGTGCGGTGAACGTAATACACAATATATACGACGTTTTGTCGGTAAAGGAATCGGACCGGCAACTTTTGCATCTGTTCTCTTTGCTGCTTCTACGATTTTTTCAGCAGAAATATCTACTAATTTATGTTCGTAAGAACGTAAGCAAACTCTGATTTTTTGTCCTTGTTCTTGACTTGCCATTTTTTAATCCTTTTCACTGACTTTGTAACACTAATCTAATCAGGGTTTTCACCCGAACCAGACTGCTATAAAAATATTATATTTCGGTTTAATACTATAGCACTAGGTATCGTAATATAAACAAAAAACCATGTCAACTGTACATTTTAACTTGTTTTATAATTTGTAATATTTCTTTAAAAAACACCCGCCTCAAAAAAATTCCGCAAATCACGGTCTGCCTATTCAGGCAGACCGTGTAATTATACTCAGGCACCTTTACTCGTAAGAACTAACGTTTGAGCTGTTATTCCATCTCTGATCTCGCCTCAGCTATTTTATCTAAAAGCATATATATATCATGAACTGCATAGCTAGATACAATATATTTCTCTATTCCTTGCCCCCGTGCTTGCTCTAGCTCATACTTCTCCTTCGCCTCAATCAGACGTCCCTCTAGCTGGTCGGCATTACTACTAAACTCATTCATAATAGCTTGAAATTCAGTCTCATTAAGACCCTCTAACAAGCGTTGAACATCTTCTTGAAAGTACTCCAATATCTTATCAGTATCATGAAAATGTATACTGTTCTTATATGCTTCTTTCATAGCCTCATATATCAAACTTTTTCTCTCCTCTACCTGGCGTGCCCTCTCAGCCACCTGCAACTCATCCTTAGCTCGCCTTTCTTCACTTATTTGCCACGCCTCTTTCTGGCTGCCTATACTCTCTACAACGTCATCAAGGGTATAAGCCCTCATAAGCTCCAATCCCTTTGTACGACTTGGACAAGCTGGACTATTAAATTGTGCTACCACTTCATCCCAACGATAATTAGTACCGAACTTGTCTGTATATTCAATTTCTGTAAACGGTACTAATATCGACTTTAGAGTGTTGAAAAAACCATCCGGCTTCAATCCCAAACATTCAGCAGCTTTTTTCTTATCAGTACACGGTGTGCGGTCTTCATTATATACTTTAAGTGCATATTCTATACCGTTTACATCATACATTGATACTGTGTAAGAACCATCTGCCATAGATTTCTTCTTAACCTCATACCCGCCGTTAGGATACACTTTATACAGACCATTTATATCTTTAATCTGTCCATCTTTATCATAATACTGATATTCTGGCAAGGCCTCTTTCATTGCTTCTTTTTCATCTTCTACAGCAGACTGTAATTCTTCAATTTTAGAACCTGCCGTTTGCGCTATACTGTTCAGTTCATTCTCCTTCTTTACATATTGTGAATGAGGCAATTTATCTGCCTGCTTCTGTAAATCCGCTCGTTCTTTTTCTAATACATCACCTATTTCCATTTCGGCATTAGCCAAAAGTTCTCCGATTTTGTTAACCTCATTAAAGCTGTCAATTTTATTTGTATCTCCTTCCATTTTCTTTATATCCATAATTGCAGCTTTAAGATTAGCAAAAATTTGGTTTAATTTTGTCGTCATAATTTTTACCTTTCTTCTTAAAAAATTTGTCACACTGTACGTACAGAATTTATAACGACACTTTTTTCAAAAACTTTAGCCCACCCCACCCCACCACATCATATCATATAATATCATATAGGGGATTATATCAAGGTTTCAGGCATTTTTAAATTCATCTTTACATTTTGTTACATTGAAAGATTTGTTAAGGTTTCGTTACAAGTTACTTACAATTTACTATAAAAATTTATTTTATAGAATATTTCTACTTATATATTGCTCCCACCTATTAAACCATGTAATATTTATTACCAGTATTTACGACATAATATCCTCTATTCTTCCTATTTCTTCGCAATATATCTTTACAAAAGCTTGTTTCATATATATTATGATATAAGATAATAATATAAATTTTTATTCGAGGGTTATAAAAAATGAAAATGCAAGCAATCAACGCAGGTAGTGCTGTAAATGCTAAAGGACACGTACTAAAACCTGGGAAATTTACTAATTTGGCGTATTCAGCAATTTTTGCAACTTCTTTAATCGGTGCAACTGACTGCTTCACAAAATCTGCAAATACGGAAAAACAACCGCCTAAAACAGAAGTAACAGCAAGTCTCCAGTCTGATGAAGAATTTGAAGAACAGTTACTTGAAATTCTGCAGGAAAGAAAACGACAAAGAGAAGCGGAAGAAGCTATAGAACGTTATAAGGAAGGTAACGCCCCCAAACTTAATATCGATAGTTACAATACTAAACTGCCCAAGGAAGATTCAGGAGCAAAAGGTTTCTTTCTATCGGTTCTTGGCGGTGCCTTCATTGGCTGGATAACAAAAAGGGTTACTAACGAAATTAAATATGGATAAACAGAAAGGAATTAAAAAAGGATGAAAATAGCAGCTGTATCCACCAACCAAACAGGCTTTCAAGGGCTAAAAACAAAAACAAAAAGCCCGCTGAATTTTGCCTATGCGGCGATTGTCCCGCTAATGACCCTAATGCCTGTAATAAGCAATGCACAGGAACAGGATACATTCAAGAAAGAACCAATAACTCGTGTTGAACAACAAAAAGCAGACAGCGCTACAGCTCCAGTTGTAATAGGTCTGATTTCTGCAGCAATAACATATATGTTAACCGGTAATAACAGAAAACACTAATTAATAACGGAGAAACAAATGGAAGTAAATGCAATCAACAATGTAAATCAGACCAATTTTAAAGGATTCAAGTTAAACCAAAAATCACTTACAAATACTTTGTATGCAAGTCTTTTGTCAGCATCAATGCTCTCAACGGCTGTAGCAACTGACAGTTTTACAAAGACAAAAGACAAACAGGAAACAAATACCGAATTACAAGCGACTACACAAAGTACTGAAAAGCAAGCACAAATGCCCTGGGGAAATAAAAAGTTTACAGGGGATGTAAATGAGGCTTTGGGCTTAGAAAGAGATTCTAACTGGGGTATGTGGCTGGTATTCGGGCTTGTTGGCGTTGCATACATAATATACAACAAAATGCAGGAAAATAAATAAAATTAAAGAATTATAAATAAAAAACCGGTTAATTAAACCGGTTTTTTATTATTTAAAAATTACTAAAATATCTTAGCCTTTAGCAGCATTTGCTCCGGAAACGATTTCAACAAGTTCCTGAGTAATAGCAGCCTGACGCGCTTTATTATAATTAATAGTCAAGCTTGTAATCATTTCCTCAGCATTATTTGAAGCCGCAGACATTGCAGTCATTCTTGATGCAAGTTCACTTGCACTGGCTTCTAATAACGCCTGATAAATAGTATTTGACAGATACATCGGAACTATCGCCTGCAAAACGCTGTTAGGAGACGGTTCAAACTCCATTAACGGATCCAGTTCCTTTGCCTCCACGTCATCAAGATTTACAGGAAGCAACTGCTGTTCGGTTAAAGAATATGACATCATGTTGTTAAAATGTGTTGTAATAATTTTAATATCGTCAATCTCACCATCAACAAAAGATTGTGCCATATCCTGTGCTATCATATCAGCAGCACCGGAAGAAGGATTGTCAACAACGGATGTATATACTTTGGCAACCTTAACCGCTCCTGTAATATGCTTGAATGCCGCAGCGCCCTTCATTCCAACTACATATAATACTGTATTAATCCCTGCAGCCTCATTATCTTCAATTTCTTTATTTACAGCACGGATAATATTTGCATTATAAGCTCCGGCAAGCCCTTTATTGGATGTTATTACAAGAATTCCTTTAGATTTAACCTCTCTTAAAGACAATAACTCTCTGTAATTATCAATTGCACGCTCCGGAATTATACCATCAGGAACCGATACATCAACTTTGGAAAGCATAGTCTTAAACAAAGATAATAACTCATTTGCAAACGGACGTGCAGACTTAACGGTTGATTCCGCACGCTTAACCTTCGCAGCTGCAACCATTTTCATGGCTTTAGTTATTTTTTTTGTATTTTCTACGCTTTGTATTCTGTTTTTTATATCTTTTAAGTTTGGCATAACTCTATCCTAATTATAATGTGGTCTTAAAGTTGGTAAGAGTTTTTCTTAATTCTTCCTTATCTTCATCAGAAAGTGCGCTGCCGCCGTCAAGTCTGTCGCGAAGTTCAGGCATATTTGCTTCGAAATACTCAAACCATGAATCTTTGAATTTTTGAATTTCTTTGTTTTCAACATCATCCAAAAATCCTTCGTTAGCCGCAAATAAAATACTTACCTGCTTAGCAACAGAGAGCGGTTTATATTGAGGCTGTTTAAGAACTTCAGTAAGTTTTTGACCTCTTAATAACTGGTTCTTGGTTGCAGCATCCAAATCTGATGCAAACTGTGCAAAAGCTTCCAGTTCTCTAAATTGTGCAAGGTCAAGTCTTAACTTACCTGCAACCTGTTTAATACCTTTAGTTTGTGCTGCACCCCCGACACGTGATACCGAAATGCCAGCGTTAATAGCCGGTCTGACACCGGAGTTAAACAGAGCAGACTCAAGGAATATTTGACCGTCAGTAATTGAAATTACGTTGGTCGGAATATACGCAGAAACGTCACCCGCCTGAGTTTCAATAATCGGTAGTGCGGTAATACTGCCGCCGCCTAACTCATCGTTAAGTTTAACCGCACGTTCAAGAAGTCTTGAGTGGAGATAGAATACATCCCCCGGATAAGCTTCACGCCCCGGCGGTCTCTTAAGAAGCAAGCTCATTGCACGGTAAGCTTGAGCGTGTTTTGTCAAATCATCATATATTATAAGAACGTGTTTGCCCTGTTCCATAAATTCTTCTGCCATCGTAACACCCGCAAACGGTGCAATATATTGTAACGGCGCAGATTCATCCGCTGTCGCCGATACAATAATTGAATATTCCATCGCTCCGTGTGTTTCAAGGGTTTTAGCCAACTGCGCAACCGTTGAAGCTTTTTGACCGATTGCAACATAAATACAAATTACATCCTGACCTTTTTGGTTCAAGATTGTATCAAGAGCAATAGCCGTTTTACCGGTTTGTCTGTCGCCGATAATCAACTCACGCTGCCCTCTGCCAATAGGAGTAAGAGCATCAATTGCTGTCAAACCTGTTTGCAAAGGCTGGAATACTGATTTTCTGTCAACAATACCTGGAGCGACACGTTCAATAGGTCTTACCTTTGATGTATGTAAATCGCCTTTGCCATCAATCGGAATACCATTAGGGTTAACTATTCTGCCGATTAATTCCGGACCTACAGGAACAGATGAAATTCTGCCTGTTGTTTTTACTGTCATACCTTCTTTAATATGAGTGTATTCACCGAGAATTACTACACCGACATTATCTTCCTCAAGGTTTAAAGTAATACCGATTGTACCTCTGCCGTCTTCAAACTCTACAAGTTCGTTTGACATAACGTTTCTTAAACCATAAACACGAGCAATACCGTCACCGACTTCCAATACACTGCCAATATTGGAAATTTCTGTTCTGGTCTCGTAATTTTTAATATTCTCTTTAATTATTGAACTTATTTCGTCCGGATTTATTACAGCCATAATTTCCCCTTTATCTTGTCATTATTCTTTTACTCATATTGTTTAATTTGGTACGTATACTGTCATCAACAATTGTACCGTCTATATTAAAGATTAAACCGCCTATTATGGAACTATCCACATCCCAATTAATATCGGCATTTTTTGCAAGTTTTTCAATAATTCTGTTTTTTAAATCTTCACGTTTTGCATCGTCAAGTTCAACAGCTGAAGTAACTTTTAACCTTACTATGTTTTCACATTTATTAAGTTCTTTTTTATACTCTTCAAGAATATCCTCTAAAAGCCCCAGCCTTTTTCTCAGAGCAAGCACCATAAGAAAATTCTTAACCGTCTGCGGCAAAGATTGCCCGAATACTTTTTCAATAATATCCTGTTTTTCTTCTACCGTAACTATGGGATTGACAAAGAGAGCTTTTAAATCACTTGAAGCATTAACCGTATCAACAATATCTTTAAGGTTATCCAACACGCCTTCGCGGGTCAACCCCTCGTCTCCCGCTAACTCAAAAAGAGATTTTGCCCAGCGATTTGCAACCAATTCATTATTGCTAATTTTTGCAGCTTCCATCTACTGTTTTACCTCATCCAATGCGTTTAAGCTTTCATATATAAATTTGTCATGCAACTCGGAATGCTCCGCCAACTCCTGTTGTATATTCTGCTTAGCAATTTCAACAGCTGCGAGAGCCGTTTTTTTCATTAACTCTGCCTGCAAAAGACTCATTTTAGCATCAATACGCTTTTGAGTGGAAGTTATAATTCCTCTTGTAATAATACGCGCATCTTCGAGCATTTTATGTCCGAGAGCATTAGCACTCTTTTCTGCAATACCAAGTGCCTCATAAATCTCCTCGTCCAAATGGGAAGCTGCTTCCGCATTTTTTTCGTATTCCTCTTCTCTCAGCCTTTTTTCAGCCTCGGATTCTCTGATGCTGTCAACAACTTTCTGACGTGCAGCCTCGAGTTTACCCGAGAAGTCAAACTTAACCCAGATATAATAAAGCAGTGCAACCATGACAACAAAATTAAAAATATTTGTTGACATTAACCAGTTCCAGATTTCAAGAAATCTATCCATTAGCCTGCTCCTCTGTGCATGAACTCAAAATATTATCTATCGTTTCTTCATCAACAGCCTGTATCTGTTTTTCATATCCAAGGAATTTTGAAACAACAGCACCTGCCAGTTCCCCGACATGCTCCTTCAACTGGGCTCTTGATTCTCTATCAATATTCTGAAGCCTGAGTCTAACACCGGACATATCTTTTGCCGAAATCGTGTGCTCATATTCTATCAAAGTCTCTTTTTTTAGTTTATATTCGTCAATGACTTTTGAGAAAACTTCGCGCGCAACTTCTTTTGACTTTTGTTTACGCTCCAAAACCCACGCATCAAGTTTTTGTAGTCTGTCTTTTGCCTCTTCTGCCTCTTTATAATTAGAGTTGATATAGCGCATACGTCTGTGAACAACATTCGCAAGCGGCTCATACAAAATTGCATTAAGCATCAACAGAAATATAACAAAACTAACTATACAAACTAATAATGTAGTATTAAACTCAAGCATCTGACACCTTATTTATTATGAGAAAATTAATAACAAAGCTATAAACAAAGCATAGATTGATGTTGCTTCTGCAAGACCTGCACCAATAATGAAGTTTTTGAATGCTTCACCTTTGATAGCCGGTTGTCTTGCAATAGCATCAAGAACACCCTTTGTAGCAATACCGATACCGATACCGCCGCCAAATACGCCTAATACAGCAAGACCGGCACCTAATTTAGCCGCATCCAAACCTTGTTGTACTACTTCTTCCATAATAATGTCTCCTTTCGATTATAAAAACTTATTCTTCCTCTTCCTGTATCGCCATTGTTATATAAGTTGTAGACAACAGTGCAAATACAAGAGCCTGTATCAGCGCTACGAACAACTCAAATAACATAAACGGTATCGGAACAAAATACGCAAATAACGACAGAAATGTAACAACCATAATTTCACCTGCCAGAATGTTGGCAAAAAGCCGCAGAGCAAGAGAAAATGGTCTTACAAATAGTTCCAACGTGTCAATCAGCGTTATCATTATTCCGTTAATACTCCACCCGTGGAAAAAGAACTTCATACCGTTCTTTTTAACACCGTAGTAGATATAATATATGGATACAACCAGCGCCATAGCAGCGGTCATATTAATATCATTATTAGGTGACGCAAATTCTCCCTGTTTAAGGTGCAGCAACCTTAAAGGAAGCTGCCCGATAAGGTTTGCGGTTAATATAAAGAAAAACAACGTTAAAATCAAAGGCGAGTGCTTTCTTGCATACTTTGCGCCCATACTCTGGGTTGTAATATCGACAAAGTAATTAATAAAAGACTCCCATACAAGCTGTATTTTTGACGGGAATATTGATAACTTGCGTGTTGTCATCAATGCTAGCAATAACAATATTGCCATAGCAAACCACATAGTCAATATTGTATCCATGTTAAAATGGAGCGTATGCCCTAAAAATACGTGGCTTATAACCCAATGTCCTTGTTCGCTCATCTCTTTTACCCTTCTGGTGATTACGATAGCACAACATTAAACTTATCGCAAGTCACATAAAAAGATGATTTTAAAAAAAAGTTAATAATTAAGGTTGTAACACTGAAATAACTTAAAAAATATTTTATTTAACAAGTATTTTTTATTATGTTATTATTTAGTATAAGGAAGAGGATGTAAAAATTATATGCAGAATAAAAAGCCGGAAGATAATGACGAAAAATCACAAATAAAAACATTTCAATCCAGAATTGTAGCACTTCAGATTTTTTTTGCATCTGTAATCGTAATTTTTATTGTATACCTGTTCTGCATTCAGGTTTTAGATGTCCGAAAATATAGACTAAAGGCAGAAAACCAGAGACGTGGCAGCACTTTTTCTTTAAGAGGTGATATATACGACCGCAATGGCATTAAGCTTGCCGGAGATACCGTATTTTATGATATATTTGCACGTCCTGCCGATTATGTACATGATGAAGAGGAACTTGCCAAAATTCTCGCACCGCTTCTAAAAATTTCGCAATTCCAATTGACAGAAAAACTAAAGCGAAATGAACCTTTAATTTCACTAAAAAAAGGTGTTGACAGACAAACATATTCACAAATCGCAAAATTAAGATTAAGAGAAATCCCAATGGATCCCAAGAACATCCGCGTATATCCGCAAGGCGCTCTGGCGTCCCATGTTCTGGGCTATTATAATGCAGATGCAAATGTTTCTGCAGGGGTCGAATATACTGCCGGCGATAAACTTGAACATGTAGAAAACAAGGTTCACATAGAACGCACCCCGAGAGGTAAAATAATTTATGACTTAAATACCAATCCTGTTGAAGCCTTAAAGCCGCAAAAAGGTGAAAATGTAACACTTACCATTGATACTGCAATTCAACATATTTGCGAAAAAGAACTAAACAAAGCCATTCAGAAACATAAAGCATTAAGAGGCGCTGTTATTGTTATGAACCCTAAAAACGGAGAAATTCTGGCGTACGCAGTTTACCCGTTTTTTGACCCGAACAAGTTTAAAGACGCGACTTTCCTGCAAACAAAAAACTGGACACTGACCGATGTATTTCCACCGGGATCTACATTTAAAGCTATAACTGTAGCAAGTGCAATGGAAACAGGAAAAATTGATAAATATACAAAAGTTAATGATACCGGTAAAATCAAAATCGGGTGGTGGACAATTAAAAACTATGACTACAACAGACATCCGCATCCGGGGCTTGTTGACCTGGTATATTTGTTTGAACACTCCAGCAACGTCGGTTCAGTGCTTGTAGCGCAAAAAATGACTTCAACAGAATTTTACAATATGCTTAAAAAATTCGGTTTTGGCGAAAAAACAGGTATAGACCTCCCGGGTGAGTCGGTAGGACTTTTAAAACCGCCAAATAAGTGGGATTCATCAGACCACGCAACAATGTCTTACGGGTACGGAACCTCTGTTACAGCAATACAAATGGTGTCTGCACTGTCAGCTCTTGCAAACAAGGGCGTAAGAGTCACTCCTCACGTTATAAAATATTCACCGGAAGAAGCCGCAACAAAGATTAAAGAAACACGCGTTATGAGTGAAGAAAATGCAAAAGCAATCACAGAACTTTTAACCGCAGCAATAAACCGCGGCAATACCGTATTAAAAGAAGGAAATTACAATATTGCGGCTAAGACAGGTACATCAATTAAACCAAAAGAAAACGGAGCAGGATATACCAACAAGTTGTATACATCAGTATTCGGATATTTACCAGCTACAGACCCGCAAATTCTTATTTATGTTATAGTAGATTCAGCACAGGGATACGAAATTTGGGGTAACACTGTTGCAGTTCCAATTTTTAGGGAAATAGCAAATCAAGTGACAAGAATGCTTAATTTGACACCCGATAAAAAGTAGTGATACAATTAGTTCAGAGACGGTTGGAGGATTGTTATGAAATTACGGAGTTTAATAGAACAAATACCATATAAAGAACTGGTTAATGTTAACGATTATAGTTTGGATGTAGAAAACGTATCATACCATTCCAAAACAACGCGCCCGAATGATATTTTTGTATGTATAACAGGAGAACACACGGACGGACACGAATTTTTTCAGGAAGCCGTAAACAACGGTGCTATTGCCTGTATTGTTGAAAAAATATTAAACTCCGACATCCCGCAAATAGTAGTAGATTCAACGCAGGAAATTCTTGCAGATTTAGCGATTATTCTTAACGGTAATACATCTACAGCACTCAATCTAATCGGTGTTACCGGAACTAACGGGAAAACAACCGTTTCTCACCTTTTACAAAAGATGATTGAAGACCAGAAAGGTGATTGTGCGCTGATAGGAACACTTGGATACAAATATTCAACAACAGATGATTACCATACAACAGGACATACAACTCCGCAAGCACCGGAACTACAGTCAATATTTGCTGATATTAAATATAATAAACAAATTTCTAATGTGGTAATGGAAGTAAGCTCCCACGCCCTTGCACAGCATCGTGTTAAAGGCTGCGACTTCAACGGGGCTATATTCACCAACCTGACACAGGATCACTTAGATTTCCATATTACAATGAACAATTATTTTATGGCAAAAGCAAAACTGTTTGAGAACCTTGCAACAGGGGATTTTGCTGTAATAAATATTGATGATGAATACGGTGAAAAATTAAAAAATATGGTTTCTCCGTCTGTATCAATTTATACTTATGCAATAAATAACTCAGCGGATATTATGGCTAAAGATGTAAAGTTTTCATCAAAAGGGGTTTCTTTCACATGTATGACCCCAAAAGATAAAATCAAAGTTAATCTGAAGATGAACGGAATATTCAGCGTGTATAATTCGCTTGCGGCAATCGCCGGCGCGTATGCGATGGGACTTGATATAAAAAAAGCAATCAAATCCATTGAACCACTAAAGGGAGTTGCGGGCAGATTTGAAATTGTGCATCAGGAACCAATGGTTATAGTAGATTATGCCCATACACCGGACGGGTTAAAAAATATTCTTGTTTCTGCAAACGGAATAAAAGCACCTAAAGGTAAATTAATCTGTGTATTCGGATGCGGCGGAGACAGAGATGTGACAAAACGTCCGCAAATGGGTGCTATTGCGGAAGAATTATCTGATAAAGTTATTTTAACAAGCGATAACCCGCGAAGCGAAGACCCGCAGCAAATCTTGTCCGATATACTTTCGGGCTTTAAATCAACAGACAATGTAATAGTTGAAGCCGACAGAGAAGCGGCTATCAAGGCAGCAAAAAAACTTGCGCACAAAGACGATATTGTTGTCATTGCAGGAAAAGGGCATGAAGATTATCAAATTTTAAAAGATAAAACAATACACTTTGATGACAGAGAAGAGGTCAAAAAAATTTTTCATTAAGAAAAGAGGCGTTATACATTGAGTTATACGGCAACAAAACTTTTAATTGACCAGCATATCCACGGCGGGTTCGGTGTTGATTTAAGTATTGCAAATGTGGAAGAAATAGTTTTCTTATCAGAAAATCTTTATAAACACGGCATCGGCGGATATTTTCCAACACTTGTCACTGACAGTATTAACAATATAAAACGTCAAATTACTCAAATAAAAAAAGCCTCCGAAAGCGATAAAAAAAATATTGCAAAGATTTTAGGAATACATATTGAAGGTATATTTATAAATCCCGACAAAAAAGGGATTCATAACCCGGAACATTTTTTACCGGCAACTGTAGAAAATTATAAATTATTTGAAGACGAATTTATAAAAATAGTAACACTTGCGCCGGAATTGGATGAAGGACTTATTCCGTACTTAAACAACAAAGGAGTAAAAGTTCAAGCAGGTCATTGCATAGGCGCAGATTTGTGGGGAATAGACGCGGCAACACATTTGTTCAATGCGATGCAGGGAATTTCTCACAGGAGCAGAAGCACTGCACTGTCAGCATTACTAAATAATAATATATATACGGAATTAATCTGTGACGGCGTGCATTTGAGCGATGAAATAATAACCTTAACATCACGCTTAAAACCTGCAAACAAAATAATATTAATAAGCGATGCTTTGCCTATTACTTACAGCGAAATAAAAGAAACCGTATTTGCAGGAGAGCGGATTTGTTATAACGGAAAAAGCGCAACCTCACTCAACGGTACTATTGCAGGCAGTACTTCTCTTTTAGACAGAATAGTTAAACGGTTGTATAACAAAAAACTTTTTAATCCCGAATACATTAACAATGTGTATAAATACCATAATATAGATTTGCCCGGAGAAATTGTCTGGGATACGAACTTTGACATAGTAGAAATCAGAGGTGGGGGTTGATAGCCTCACAGAAAAAAAATGAAAAGTTAAATGTCATGCTGAACTTGTTTCAGCATCTTACCGGTCAAAAACCGTAACACCAAGCCGGTAAGATCCCGAAATAAATTCGGGATGACAAAATAGAAATTTCCTCTCCTACGGGGGAGACCCCGAAGGGGTGAGGGGCAGGGGTGAGGGGGCACCAAATAAAATAAACACATCAAACATGACAGAAACGAGGTAAAACAATGAACAGCGATAAAATAAAAAAAGGAATAGCAAGGACACCGCACAGAGCACTGTTAGAAGCAACAGGTGTAAGCAAGAAGAATATGAACAGACCGTTTATCGGTATAGCAAGCTCTTTTTCCGACCTCATACCGGGACATATCGGAATGAGGGATTTAGAACGCCAAATAGAAAAGGGTATACACTCGGGCGGAGGTCAGGCGTTTATTTTTGGAGTGCCTGCGGTATGTGACGGAATCGCTATGGGGCATAGTGGAATGAAATATTCCCTGCCGTCACGGGATTTAATAGCAGATTGCGTTGAAACTGTCGCTGCAGCTCACCAGCTGGACGGACTTGTTTTACTCTCCAATTGTGACAAAATCACACCGGGAATGATGATTGCGGCATTGAGACTGAACATTCCTTCAATTATTGTAACTGCCGGTCCGATGCTGGACGGAGTTTGCAAACACAAGAAATTAACGTGGATAAAAGGGGCGTATGAACCAATCGGTCAATGCCGCAACGGAATGATAACAGAAACAGAACTTCAGGAACTGGAGGAAAGCTCATGCCCGTCAGCCGGCTCATGTCAGGGATTATACACCGCAAACACAATGGCTTGCCTGACAGAAGTTATCGGAATGAGTATGCCGCAGTGCGCAACAGCAGCGGCAGTTTCGGCGCTGAAAAGAAGAATAGCCTTTGAATCTGGGATGCAGATTGTAAATCTTGTTGAAAACAACATAAAACCTTCTGATATAGTTACAAAAGAATCACTGAGAAATGCCATTATCTGTGACCTTGCGATGGGCGGTTCGACAAACTCATTCTTGCACATTCTTGCAATAGCAAACGCAGGCGGAATTGACATAACACTTAAAGATTTTGAAGAATTGAGCGGCAAAATAAAACAAATTGTAAAACTTGACCCGTCCGCTGCGCCAACAATGACAGATTTACATAATGCAGGCGGAATAAATGCCGTGCTGAAAACTCTTTATAAAAAAATTCCTGAACTGACGAATACAACGGGAGTTAGCGGATACAGCATTGAAGAACTTACACAGAGCGCATGGGTTGATACGGAATTAATCCATCCTGTAGAAACCCCCATTACACAAAAACCGGGACTCGGAATACTTTACGGCAACATCGCACCGGAAGGGAGTGTTACAAAGATTGCAGGAATAGATGAAAGCTGCTACGAGTTTGAAGGAACTGCAAGAACCTTTGACAGCGAAGAAGACGCAATGACAGCGCTGGAAAACGACAAAATAAAAGCCGGTGATGTTGTGGTAATAAGATACGAAGGTCCGAAAGGCGGTCCAGGAATGCGCGAAATGCTTGCACCTACAGCACTTATTGTAGGTAAAGGTCTTGGGACTAGCACTGCACTGATTACTGACGGCAGATTTTCCGGCGCAACCAGAGGTATCTGCATCGGACATATTTGCCCTGAGGCTGCGGACGGCGGAGTAATTGCGTTGATTGAGGACGGCGATAAAATCAGGATTGATATAAACAACCGGAGACTTGACTTGCTTGTTGATGATAAAACGCTTGAAGAAAGACGCAAAAACTTGAAACCGTTTACTCACAAACACACAAGCGGATACCTTGCAAAATATGCGCGCTCGGTAAAAGATGCAAGCCACGGAGCAATTGTTTAAAAGTTCTGCGGTCATCAATTACAACCTACAAAGCAAAAAAATATTTGCAAAAATTAACAGAGTACTATATAATTAGTATACGGCAGCGTGTGTGCTGCAAGTAAAAAGAGGATAAGAATGGCACAGCACAGCACAGCACAGCACAGCACAGCACAGCACAGCACAGCACAGCACAGCACAGCACAGCACAGCA
>CALUTH010000021.1 GCA_944323635.1 Candidatus Gastranaerophilales bacterium | reverse complement strand
GATGATAACGCGCGCGAAACCCGTTCAATGCGCGGAAAAGAAGATGCACACGATTACAGATACTTCCCCGAGCCTGATTTAATGCCGCTTGAAATTTCACGTGAGTGGGTTGAAAATATCAGGAAAACTATGCCTGAACTTCCTGCGCAAAAACGCGAAAGATATATGGGCTTAGGCTTAAGCGAGTATGACGCATCTGTTATTGTTGAACAAATGCCGCTTGCGATGTTCTTTGATAAAGTTCTTGAACTTGGCGCAAACCCGAAAATTGCTGTAAACTTTATCATGGGTGAAATTGCCGCATTTTTAAAAGAAGAAAAAATTGAAATAACAGATACAAAACTCACTCCGGAAAACCTTGTAGAGCTCATACAGCTTATTGAAAAGTCGGTTATTTCAAATAATATCGGTAAACAAATTATTATTGATATGATGAAAGACGGACATAAAGCAAGTGAAATTGTTGAGAAGAAAGGTCTTTCACAAATCACGGACGAGAGTGCAATAAGAGAAATTGTACAAAAAGTTGTTGATGCAAATGCTCAACAGGTTGAGGCATACAGAAACGGTAAAACACAATTGCTCGGTTTCTTTGTTGGTCAGGTTATGAAAGAAACCAAAGGACGTGCTAACCCTCAAACTGTTAATGCACTTTTAAAAGAAATACTCGGATAATGCGCGATAAAAAACTGAAAAACTCTAAATTTAAATATTGGATGGAAAGTGAAATATACCAGCAGCCGATGGTGCTTGCGGATATTATTCATGCGTACCGTGACGGTGCTGAAAAAGTTTCTATTCCCGAAAACGTAAACAGAGTTGTTATTGTTGCGAGCGGTTCTTCCTACCACTGTGCAAGATTTGCCGTTGATTTACTTGAAAGGATTTCCGGCGTTGAGACCCGCGCTATTTATTCAAGTGAATTTCTTTTAAAGAGTGTTATTCCGCATGACGAAGGGCTTTTGTATATATTTATCACACAGTCAGGGGAAACCAGTGACACCCTTGGCGCCGTAAGGCGTGTTAAGGAGTTCGGACATATTCCGACACTCTGTATTACAAACAAGGAAGGTTCAACCGTCTGGGATTTGTGTGATTACAGGGTTTGCTGCTCTGCTGGAAAAGAACTGGGAATTGCCGCTACAAAGTCTTTTACCGCGCAAATGCTGTCTTTGCTTATAGTTGCGCTTACGCTTGCTAAAAACCATGACGAAACTAACGAATACGTTAAAGCGTATAGGGAGTCTCTGAACTGTATTCCGGATATAGTGACAAAAGCGCTTAATATGCGTAAAAAAGTTAAACAGCTTGCAGGTCTTGTTGCTAAATCAAAAAATATTGTTATTGCCGCTGACGGGATTGCGTATTCTCTTGCAAAAGAAGCATCTTTAAAAATTAAAGAAACATCATATCTTAATGTTAATGCTGTAATTTTGGGTGAGTTCATGCACGGGCATGTTGCGGTGCTTAATAATAAAAGTGTTTTACTGTACCTGTCATTGCGGGATATTTCATATACTTCATCACGCTATCTGCAAAATATAAAAAAGGATTACAACCCCTCGCTGTATATAATAGGCAAGCCTAATGCTGATGTTCGCGCTAATATGACTATTAATATCGAGTGTGAAAATGAATTGCAGTATATGTTTGCAAATGTTGTTTTATGTCAGCTTCTGGCTTTAGAAATTGCAATTAAAAAACACAGAAATCCGGACAAGCCGCGTGGGCTCAGAAAGATTGTGAAGTTTTAAATTCCGGATAATACGGGGGCGCGCTTATCTCTTTTGCACTGCGGGGTGCGGGTAAGTATATTTAATGCTGAAAATAATTGATTTGTTATATTTTATGGCATGTTGTTTTGTTTTATTAAAGTGTTTTATAAACAATTCGGGTATGTCGGGGAAAAGGGTAAAATACTTTTTATGATAAAAAATAATTTTTCTTTTTTATAATTGGTGCTAAAATACCGTTATGTTGGAAGAAAAAAATAAAAACAAAGCTGTAGGCTGGTTATCTGCAGCGCATCTGGTATGTGATTCCTATACGGGTTTTATGAACCCGCTTATGCCGTTTATTGCGTTAAAGCTCGGTGTTGCACTCGGGACGGCAACAATCATAATAAGCATATCTCATATTTTTTCATCCATGCTGCAGCCGTTTTTCGGATTTTTTGCGGACAATACCCTCAAGCGCTTTTTTGTATTCTGGGGGCTTATCCTTGTATGCGTTTTTATTCCGCTTACAACACTTGCGCCGAATGTTTATCTGCTGGTTCTTTTTATGGCGCTTGGCAGTCTTGGCAGCAGCTTTTTTCATCCGCAGGCAACGGGTTTTGTAAACCGCTTTGCTGGCAGAACACAGACAAACTCTATGGGGTTGTACATGAGCCTCGGTTCAATCGGATATTCTTTCGGACCGCTGCTTGCTGCTTGGGTTGCGCAGTATATGGGCATGGAAAAAATGCCCTGTACAACAATTCTTGGTTTAGTAACCGCAAGCGTCATGTTTTTGTTCGTCCCAAAACTCTCTAATTGCGGTGAGGTTGTGGTTAAAAAGAAACTAGGACGCACTTTTGTTGATATTTTTTCTCATAAGACAATTAAGTATCTTCTTATCATATCAATGATGAAAACACTTGTTACAAACAGTACCTGCATTCTTTTACCCTTCCTGTGGCGGGATATGGGGTACAGCCCGTTTTATATCGGGACTGCACTGTTTGCATTTATTTTTGCGGGCGGAATTGGCTCACTCTTAAGCAGAAAAGTTGAAGAGTTAATGGGTACAAAGCCTTTGCTTTATTTTTCTATGTACATAACTTTTCCGTTAATGCTCGCCTTTGCGCTTACGTATGAACACCATCCGGTTTTGTCTCTTATAGTATTCCTTACGATGGGATTTACAACGATGCTCGCGCAGCCTGTTACGGTTGTTATGGCGCAAAATATTTTACCTGAATACAAGAGTATTGCAGCGGGGCTGATGGTTGGCTTTTCGTGGGGGATTGTTGCTGTAATCCTTTCGGCGCTCGGAATTATTGCCGAACACTTTGGAATTATTAATGTACTTATCGTTCTGTTTATTTTCCCGGTACTTGCGGCATATTTTGTCAAATACCTTGACAGTAATTACGATAAATAATTTGTTGCGGCGAAATAGAAAATTAAGTGCAGAATTTAAAAACTACAATCCCGAAAATAAAAGAATAAAGCAGCTCATAAGCCGTGTTCTGTTTTAAGATAATCATCTGTCTGGTATTACAATTACTTGTAATCTCTAGCGATTATTCGGAAGTGGGCGGACACCGTTAAAGCCTTCCGGTCAATCTTGCATTCGTCCGGGGTTTACCTGGCGGGTACCTCTCGATACCCCCGGTGAAGCGCTTAACTCACCGTTGCACCATCGCCTGTGAAACAAAGTTTCCATCGGCAGTCTACATTTCTGTGGCACTATCCACCGGCTCGCGCCGTCCGGAGTTTCTCCGGCGGACTGTCCTTGAATGCACGGACTTTCCTCACTCTATATTTGTATAAAGCGCGATTATCCGGCTGCTTTATTCTCTGATTATTATACCAGAAATTTGCGGCTTTCGCTTTATTCTTTTAACTATTAAGCTTTGTAAAATTTTTATAAGACGAATATTGGTAATAAAAGTTGTTTGCAGTAGTATGTATAAAAAGAAATACATTTTAAATGTCGGGGTAATATGCTTAAAAGATTTAAAGCGTGGAATAGTATTATATTTTTTATAAGTACAAAACCAAATCAAGGTTTTAAAATAATTGTCTCTTAAAAGCAGTGTCTGAATTTTTAGACGCTGTTTTTTTAAGTGTATCAAAGCAGATTAATTTAAGGAGTTATAAATGAAAATACAAAAAATCGGGCAAGCCGGAGCAAATCAGCATATACATAACAAGAACTTTACTGCCGGTAAAACAAGTCTTTACAGTGATTTTGACGGAACATTTATTCCCGCGGAATTTAGCCATGACAGCGTATGTAATTATAATCCGCCGGTTAATCAAGGTGCGTTTAAATCTTATTTTGATAAAATTTGGACATTATTTGGCAAATTACGCGGACATGGAGAAGAGAGCAAGTTTGATTTTGTAATAACAACAGGGAGAAATCTTGCAGAGACAAACTATTTTCTTAACCGCTTAAAAGAACAGGACTTATGGGTTCCGCTGCCTGAGAAACTTGTTACCTGCAACGGGCAGGACGAATTTTATAAAAACGTAAAATCAGACGAAGAATTTTACCGTACACCGGGGAAAAATGCGTTTGTAAAAGAAAATGTTAATCAGGCTAAACGGGATTATTACAAATCAAAAGGCTGGGATTACGATGGACTTATGGCAAAACTTAGAGAATTATTAACCCCTAAACGCTATGAGAGAGAAATTGACTTTTTAGGCAGAACCGAGACTATTTCACAAAAAATCCAAACTTTACTTCGGCCACACAATAGCGTAGAACTGGAAAAATTATTGAATGAAATAAATGCTGCAAATACCGATGAAAGCGGTATTAGAAAAATTTTGGAAGCTAAATCTCAAGTTAAATTTCCTGATATATCAAGTGTAAAAAACGAGGCGAAAAAGACAGAATTACAAAAAAAGATAGATGATTACAACTGGCACATGGGTGAGTTGGCACATATTGTATATATGGAAAAAACAAGGCGGCACGAAATATTGGAGGGCATCCCGACAACACGTTCCAGCAAGGAATACGGCGGCGGAATATCTTTGCAGAGCGCTCTTGAAAGAATCGGCATGAAAAAAGATGACGATTATATAGCCTTCTCTGACGATGGCGAACTTGGTATAAGAATAGGCGTAAGTAAAAAATATAAAAATAATATTGAAACACTTTTAAACACCCCCCTAAAGTTCCGGCAGCAGCTGCCCGGCAAATTTGGTATAACAAAATTAAAAAAAGGTTCTTACGGCGGCAAAGAATTTGAAATAAAACCGCCATTCATAGATAAGTTTGAAGATACTAAAAAACTGGTAAATGAAATTATTGATAATAAAACAAATGATTTAATAATTGTAGCAGGCGACGGTGCAAACGATTGTAAAATGTTGAATGTTCAGCAGTATGTTTCAAATCAGATGGGAAGTTTTATCCCGCAGAATGCACAACAGGCAGAACGGTTCAATAATATTCCTCTTGTATCAATATTTGTAGATAATCGGGCAATAAAAAATGAAAAGCCTGAAGAAAATGAAGCAATAGACGATCTACTCTCAGATGCAAAATATTTTAATTATGACGGACGTTTGCGTTTTATCCATGTTGACCCTAATGACCCTGAAAAGCCTCACACACTGGAGGAAGCGGTAAAAATGGCCGTATGCGATTATGCTAAGCATAATGAAGAGTTTAAGAAAAACTTATCTCCCGAAATGCAAAAAATGGTAGAGGAGTATAAGTACTCGTACCCTCATGATAAAGAAATTGATGAACAAATGGCATCTTTTCTATCTTCTGCAAATTATGAAAATCTTTTTGTTGCGGATCAATTAGGGAAAATTTCAAGAAACTTTGAAAAAATTATAAAATATGAAATGAAGTATAAACTTGAAAATATGGATGATTTAGCACTGGATGAAAATTCGGATATAAAGCTTAATACGCGAGAAGTTATTTTAAATTCTTTATCTAGTATAGTACTTGCATATGCAGCTTTAATGGCGAAGCTATCAAACAATAAAGTTAATGAACATGTTGCTGATTATCTGGAGAAAAAGAGTCATAGAATATCCTGGCTTAAAGCAAATATGAGAGATGATTACAGTGCTGAAATCAAGATGAGCTTTCAGCAGGATATAGAGTATGCTACGAAGGTATATGAGAAATTAACATCTTTCCTTAGCGGTAAGAAAAAGTATAATATCCCTGAAGATCGTAAAGCTTTTATTCAGAATGCTGAAAGAAAGAGAATTCAGAAGGGTAAAACATCTGAAAACATCAATCCTGCAGGCAAAGTTCAAAAAGAAAAAACAAATATAAAACTCATACTTGAGCCGGAGGCTCCTAAGACGCCGATAAAATTAATATTACCGGATGATACCGGCAGCAAAACACCTGTTCACTTATTGAGACCGGATGAGCCCGGACAGCCGGTAGATTTAATATTACCGGAAAAAACTGAGCCGCCTGAAAAATTATGGCTGCCCGAGGGCGAGAAAACTTTGGAGACTGGAACAAATAAACCGGAAGTTCATAAACAACAAATAACACCGGATACACCTCCTGTTGAGCCCAAACCGGGACCGCATCCAACCCCGCCCGGAAAAACTAAAAATCTGCCGGCAAGGGTATGTGATTTTGTAAAATCCCGTCCCGGCATGATTACTTTAGCAGTCTTAATCAGTGCTGCAACTGCATTTTGCGCTGTTAAGTGCAAGGCGGCTCTATCACAGGATAAAAATAATATAGTAATCACAAATATCAGAGGAAATAATTAGGTATAAAAAGGAGTAAACATTATGAGGACACAGAAAATCAGTTCAAACACGGAAAGTATTTTATTACACAACACACAAAAGAGGAAAGGGGCTGCAAAAACCTCATCAGCCGCCCAGAACATTCAACAGCCGCAAAATAATACGGCAAAAGTTCCCGCGCCTCTTATGCAGGCTTATTCAGGTATAAATTTTAAAGGCGGCGGTAAAACAAACTACCGCTGGATGCAGACGATGGCAGGTTATATTCCGCTGGTTATAGCTGCAGGGCTTGATTTGACAAAACAAATTACTATTCCGGCATTCCCAAGATTGCAATGCGAGGACAGCGACTGGACAAATGTTAATATGACGGATGTTTATGCAAAAAACGCTACACTAACAAATTCAAATTTCCAGAATACACAAATGTCTGGTGTTGAACTACATAATTCTGATTTGTCAAATTCAAAATTTAATGAAGTAATGGCTGCGCTTGGCAGATTTTCCCATACAAATTTTTATAATGCAACCATTGCGGATTCAGATTTCCAAAAAGCAAATTTTCAGGGGGCAAAATTCAAATGGACAACAATAAAAAATTCTAATTTTGCAAATGCTAATTTCCTCGGAGCAGATTTAAGCGAGGTATGGAGTATTGATGATGAATCGATATTTGCAGGAGCGTTGTATGACAGAGATACCAAATTTGGTTCAGGTTTTGATCCTGTATCAAGAGGGATGATAAAAATAGAAAAAGGGGTTAATTTAAAAGACCTTCCGGGAGAAATACAACAAGTGTTTTCACGTGTTAGTATAAAGCCTTATAAGGATGAATTTCCGTATGATTTATCAGAATCATCTTATTCCGGAGCAGATATGCAGGAAGCAAAATTTGAAGATATAGATTTTTCAAACAGTAATTTTGAGGGGACAATAGGTAAAGGCTCAGTATTTATTGGTTGTGATTTATCAAATTGTGTTTTTAATGAAAATAGTGATTTTTCAGAAGGAAGCTTCAATAATAGTGTATTTATTAATACAAAATTCAACGGGGCAAATTTGGCAAAGTCTAATTTTATAAGTGCTGATTTATCTATGACGGATTTGGCGGAACTTTCTGATGACAAAGTAGCAGGTAGTATTTATGATTTAGGAACATCTTTCCCTCCGGGGTATGACCCGCAAGAGCACGGATTTATTTTTGCAGGGAGAAATGCCAATTTGAGCGACCGTAAATTTTCTCATATGAAGGTTCGTGAGACTTTAAGTTATGATGAACCGTTTGATTTTTCCGGATCAAAATTAAACCGTGCGGATTTTTCACAGGCAAAGTTTGAAAAAGTTATATTCCGGGGGGCTAAAATGCAGGACGCCTGCTTAAAAGAAGCCATTATGCCCGGTGCCGATTTTGAAGGTGCTATTTTGCATAATGCTAATTTGATAGGCGGTGATTTTAGAAATGCCAATTTTAGGAACGCAAACTTAAGGTGGGCAAATTTGAAGGGGGCAAATTTAGACGGCGCAGATTTAACGGGTGCAACATATACTAAAAATGCTACTGTATTCCCTGATAATTTTGATCCTGATAAGCACGGAATGATAGAAGTTCCTGTTAAGTCAGCATAGCAATATAGTAATCGTCAGGAGGAATATTAAATGAAAATTTCAAAATTACAATTACAAGATATAAGGGTTGATAACTATACTTCTAAAACAGAAAAGGAAATGTTGAAAAAACAAAAGCACAATTATCAGAACGAGGAATACAATAGGCCTTTAAGAGTTTCATTACCTCTTTTACAAGTATATTCAGGAGTAAATTTCAAAAGCGGAAAAACAAACTATAAATGGATGCTGTCAACGGCGGGATATATTCCGCTCGTAATTGCGGCAGGACTCGATATGACAAAAGGAGTCACAAAAGCAGCATTCCCTAATCTTGAGTGTGAAGGCGGCGACTGGACAAACGCAAATATGACAGGTGTGTATTTGAAAAATTCCCAATTAACCAATTCAAATTTTGAAAATACCCAGATGTACAATGTAAAACTACACCATTCGGATTTGTCAAACTCAAAATTTGATGGTGTAATGGCGGAACTTGGCAGATTTTCCCATACCAATTTTTATAACACAACTATTAATGATTCAGATTTCCAAAAGGCAAATTTTCATGATGCAAAATTTAAGGGGGCTGTTATAAAAAATTCTAATTTTGCAAATGCTAATTTTATTGGTGCGGATTTGAGCGAACTAAAAAGTATAGACGATGAATCAATATTTGCAGGAGCCATATATGACCGAGATACCAAATTTAGTTCAGATTTTGATCCGGTATCAAGGGGCATGATAAAAATTGAAAAAGGTCTTAACTTGAAATTACTGCCGGACAAAATTCAGCCGTATTTATCCGGAATTAGTTTGAAACCGAACGAAGAGGAATTTCCGTATGATTTATCAGGAACATCTTTTTCCGGAGCGGATATGCAGGAAGCAAAATTTGAAGACATAAATTTTTCAAGAAGTAATTTTGAGGGGGCAATAGGTAAAAGCTCAATATTTATCGGCTGTAATTTATCAAGGTGTACATTCAATGAATACAGTGATTTTTCGGGAGGATATTTCAATAATAGTGTATTCTTTAATACAAAATTTAATGGTGCTAATCTTGCAAAATCTAATTTTATGAGTGCAGATTTATCTATGACGGATTTGGCGGAATTACCGGATAATAAAGTTGCCGGCTGTATTTATGATTTAGGAACATCTTTCCCTCCGGGGTATGACCCGCAGGAACACGGGCTTATTTTTGCAGGACAAAATGCAAATTTGAGCGACCGTAAATTTTTCCATATGGAAGGTTTTAGATCTTTAAGTAATAATGAACCGTATGATTTTACAGGAGCGAAATTAAACCGTGCAGATTTTTCGCAGGCAGGATTAGAAAATGCAATATTTAAAGAGGCAAATATGAAGGAGGCGTGTTTAAAAGAAGTAATAATGGAAAATGCTGATTTTAGCGGGGCTTCATTGTATGCTGCAAATCTTACAGGCGGAGATTTTTATAATGCAAAATTTAATAATGCCGATCTTCGCTGGGCAAATTTAAAAGATGCAAATATAGGCGGAGCAGATTTTACCGGTGCTAA
This sequence comes from Candidatus Gastranaerophilales bacterium, assembly GCA_944323635.1. GTDB lineage: Bacteria > Cyanobacteriota > Vampirovibrionia > Gastranaerophilales > Gastranaerophilaceae > CALUTH01. The sequence continues at coordinate 14,000 of CALUTH010000021.1, read as the reverse complement.
ATACAATCGCGGAACTAAATTTCCGGAAGGTTTTTCTCCGGAAGAACACAATATGACAGAAATTAAGTTACAAGAAGAAAACAAAGGGGAAGTAAATGAAAATATTTTGTATACAAAACAATAATTGCTTCTCAAACAGATGGAAGCCGAATTTTACCAGCAAGGTTACTTCCGTGAATTACGGTAAAATTAATGACGAATTTAAGGATAAAGTAGACCGGTTTGATGACGGAAACAAAAAAGAGGCAAAATATCTCGGACATGGTATGTTTGCAAGTGTTTACAGGTTTTTAAATACGAATTATGTAATCAAAAAATTCAATAAAGGTGTTTCTATAAATGACAGCCGTCAGGAAGCCAAAATGCTCGACAAAGTGGGGGCTGTTCCCGGTTCCCAGCAGCTTATGGCACAGGTTACGACAGAAAACGGTAACGAGTATTTAATCTCTACTTTTATTAAAGGCGAGGAGCCCGATCCTGTCGAAAATCCTTTTAGATTTCAGCCGCTCAAAAGTTTTATGAATACGCTGTACGAACTGGATAAAAAAGAGGTGTACCACAATGACCTTAACACAGGAAATTGTAAAGTAGACCCGGCGACAGGACAAATAGGACTTATTGATTACCAGTTTGCACTTGATATGAAACCGGGATGGACAACTTATAATGAACAGTACCTTTTATTTCCGGAACAGACCCTGCCGGCAAATCTTCAAATGTTTGAGATGGCAACTTTGCCTCCATATATAAAGAAGCTGGGAAGATACCAGGCGCCTGACTTTTTTAGAGAGTATCTCAAATTAAAAAGTGAATATCATAAAAACCGGTACTACTATTATAAAGGAGCTCCAAATTCTAATATAACTAAGGAAAATCTTGATTATGAACGGCTCTTATCGACTGTTTTAAGACACCCGTCAGAAAAGGTTACACAGGTATACGCTAAAAAGCTGCAGGTGCTGCATTCATTCAGGCATGCTTTCAGTATTGTTGATGAGAATACACGCGTACAAAAACGCCCGAATCTGACAGAGTCTATTCCTGCATATTTGTATGCTGCGGCTCAAGCTGCCGGTTATCGGGATAAAATTGATGAAGCTATCAATTCAACATCAGACAGAAATACACAAAATTTGATGAAACTGGAGATGAAAACAGCAGAGTTTTGGCTTGAATTACTTTCTTCAAGCGCTCTCGGGTGTTCTCAGTGGTTTGTGAGAAATGCCGCGGACAGATTGCTTGGCGCAGGAGACAAGTTCCCTGAACACATTGATTATTATTGGAATAAGCCGTATAAGGATGCAAACAATATTTATTCGGTAATTACCGGTGATGAGCCGTCAGGAAAAATTGATGTATTACGTTTTCCTGATATGGAATTGGAAGCGGATTATAAACAATTATTCGACCTAACAAAAGATTTCTCGCGGACAAGTATATGGAGACCTGACGAAAAACTCTTCTCACGCTTTAATTCGCAATTTGATGTGTATCAAAATGCGCTAAACAGCGGAAAAGTAATCTTACTTCCCGCATTGCATGTTTTTGCTCTTTATAGCGCCTTTAAGCTATACAAGCATGGAGGAATTACAAGTAAGGCGTATCAAATATATAATCAGCTTGATAAAATGTCCGAACCGCTCTTTAAGGCTGTTATTGACGCGGTAAATGGTAAAGGCGGCGTACTGACAGATGCGATAAAAAAAGACTATTCTTTAAACAAGTTTAATGATTACAGGAGGCTTACCAATCGCAAATTTACTGATTTTATAAAGTATTATTACTAATTATAATTAAGTAATTTAATCCTAACAAAAAGTTTTTTACAATTGTTTACAAATTGTAGAAAACTTTTTTCTTTTCTCATCCGTTGGTAGGAGTGATGTGTAACTAAAGTATAAACTTTTGTAAAAAAAACTAAAGTTTTTCAAAAATGTGCCGTAATACTAAATATAAGTAGAGATTATTATGGAAGGACAAAACATGCCGGAAGACCAAAATGGAGTATCTTTGTTTGGAAGAACACTCGATTTGATGGAAGGCGATCCGATGGAAGAAATCTTTGCCCTGAACCTCGGAGACTTCATATCAGAGTATTTTATATCAGATGAACTTGCAACAAAGATAGGTAAAGACATCCGTTCTAAATCCGAAAAACTATCATCACAGTTAAAAGAACTTATATCAATATATTCTCTGGATAATACCCTTCGTGTGCTCGGTTTTAATTCCAAGGAAGAATATGTTATTTATAATGCCATTGCAAAAACCATGACACAAATCCTTGATACGGATGTTTGTCATATATATTTAACAAAAGAATTTGCACGCGAATTTCAAAATTCCGACAAAGACCTGCCGCTGGTAGGTACATCTCTGGAGTTTGATTATAACATTTATGATAAAGACTTAGGCTATAAACTGGGCTCCAGAAATGTTGTAGTTACGGCATTTAAACATATTAAACCAATTGAAGTGGAAAATATAGAAGAATGCAAAAACTTTAAACCGATAAAAGAGTTAGGCGAGAATAAAATTAAATCATTACTTGCGGTTCCTATGCATAATAATGCAAATATTGTGGGCGTTGTTGTTATAGAAAACTATAAGCCCCGCAGGATTAAAAGAGCCTACCTCAAACTCCTTGAAGCAATTGCAGGACTTTTTGGAACATCGCTTTCTCTTCAGCAATCAATTGATTCCACACAGGAATTACTGGACGATGAGTCCGCGTCTGTTCCCGAACTGCAGCACAAACGTGCGGAATTAACAGCACTAATCGGTGATTTAGGTGATTATCAACAGTCATTTGTAGAAAAACTTGTAAAAGCTGTTGATGAAAAAGGACAATACAAAGTCGCTCACTCGCAGAATGTTGCAAAACTTTCACGGAAAATATGCAATCAGCTTCATTTGAACGAAAAAACAACCGATTTGATATATTATGCGGGATTACTGCAAAATATCGGCAGGATTACGCTGCCTGAATCCCTTTTTGCTTCTGACAGAAAACTTACAAAAGAAGAGTGGGAAAAGCTGCAAAACCATCCGAATGTCGGTGTCAATCTGCTTATGAATATTAACTTCCTTTCAGAGGTTATACCTTATATTCATTACCACAAAGAACGCTGGGACGGCAGAGGCGAGCCGGAAGGCTTGAAAGGTAATTCAATTCCGCTCGGGTCAAGAATTATTGCGGTTGCTGATGCTTATTGTGCAATGATTTCTGACCGCTCATACAGAGAAGCGCTGCCAAAAGAAAAGGCTATTGAAATTATCAAAGAAGAATCCGGCGTAAAATGGGACCCGATAGTAGTAGAAGCCTTATTTGAGGTTTTAAAAAAGAAAAAATAAGAATTTGTTTTTATAAAAGGGCAATTTTTTCTGATAAAAATACTTTATATATATGTAAGCAAGTATTGGGAAATTAAGGGAAGAAAAAATGCCTGAAGAAAAAAGCAAAGTTAATACCTTTGGTGTCCTCCAGAACTTTATTAATTTTGACGGAACCGGAACCTCAATGGCAACTGCGGGTATAAAGGTTGCTGACGGTGTCACCGTTGAACAATCTATCAGTAAAGACTGGAACGAATACGGTCAAATAACTGCGTTTAAAGGAGTTACGGATTTTAAGACTTCAAACAAGGTCGCAGATATAGGACGCGCAAGTCTTAATTTTACATCAAGGGCAAGATTTTCTTATAACGATGCAAGCGCGGCGCTTGCAGAACGTTTTGCACTGGGTGTTGATATTCCCGTTTCTAAAAATGTCTCGCTGTATTTTACTCCGAACTCTACCACTACTTACAATTTCAAAACAGGTAAAATATCAGAGCCGACTTTGAGTGTATACAGCGGCGCAAATGTAAACTTTAAAATGATGGGTAATGATTGTACGCTTACCGCTGAGGGGCAGGCGTATGACTTGATAAGAAAGCCGACTGCGGCTTCGAAAACAGGGTTTAATTTAATGTTTAAAATGAAATTTTAGGTTAGTTAGTTGTATGTAGGGTTTGACCGCCGGAATTTTTCAGAGAGAAAAACCGGCGGTTCTTTTTTTTGTGGGAGGGGGTAAATGTATAAAATAATCACCCGCAAGCTGTGAGATGTGGATGAATTCTCTGTAATGTTTTATAAATGCTATTCTTACAGTGTTATAGGCATTCCGGGATGAGATGCTCAATCTGCTTTACAAACACTCTTTAGAGCTAATCCCAAAGAATTAGCAGATGAGAAAAATTTAGTTCTTTTGGGGCTGAATACACACCGGAAAACAGGTTAACATATATATGTAAGTCGGTCACACCAAATGACAGATTTCGGGGTTACGAAAGATTTATAAACTTATGCATTCTTGATGGGTCGGCTTGCGTCTTATAATTTTTTTATTATAACTTAATTTAGTTTTGTTTCGACAAAAACGCCCGCAAGGGCGTTTTTTGTAATAAGAAATAATTTTATCATACGGCGGCAAGCTGTCTTATGTTTCTGAGCGGCGGTTCACCGAACAGTTTTTTATACTCACGGCTAAATTGGGTCGGGCTCTCATATCCAACCATATAACTTACACTTGCTGCATCGTACCCTTCAGACAGCATTAGCCTTTGTGCTTCATACAGGCGGAGTTGTTTTAAGTATTGCAGCGGGCTGATTTTTGTAATTCTTTTAAAATTTCTGTAAAATGATGATGGTGCCATATTTACATTTTGGGCAATATCTTCAATATTAATTTTGTCTTTGTAGTTATTTTTAAAAATATTAATTGCTTCAGAAATCTGGTTTGACTGAGTTCCTCTGGTATTTATAAGTCGTATCTGGTTCCCGAGAGGACCTGTTAAAATCCGGTAGTAAATTTCTTTCATGATAATTTGTGAGAGTACTTCCCGTTCACTCTCAGGCTGTTCTAAAAGATCTACAAGCCTGTAAAAAGAATCCAGTAGTGAATCATCAACATCGGCAGATGCCAGATATTTCCCTTCTTTTTCGGGTGAGCCGTAAAGCCTGGTTTCTACAATGAGTTTGGATATTTCGTACGAATCAAGCGTAAGTATTACAACGACACACGGCTCCTCTGGAGATGCTGTTACTACACGCCCGAGGACAGGTACTTCCGTACAGGAAACAACATATTCCCCGGGTTTGTATGAAAAAGAATCCGAGCCGAATACAATTGATTTTTCCCCGCCGACAGGAAGGATACAGGTCGGATGATAAAAACACCTTTTTAATTCGGTAGGATTGTTGCGCCGTGCAACTGTAAGCCCTTTAATCCCGGTTTTATAAACTCCCGATTCGGGGTAGAGGTTAATGATTCTCTCTTTGATTGCTTTATATTTATTATCCATAGTGTACCCCATTTATAATTTATCTTAAAAAACGGGTAATTACAAGACAATTTTAGGTTTAAGTGCAATTTATTCTTATGCGAAAATCTCAGGACAGTCTGATGGCAGAATCTCTTTTTTGCCGATAAACAGTCTGTCACCTTTTGCTATTGATATTTTATCAAAGCATTTTAGCAACCCTTTTAAAGAGCGAACGGTTTGCAATCTGGCATTATCATTTAGTCTGTATGTGGTGCAGAGTGTCCAGGTGTCATCTTCTAACGAATAATGATAGTGAGTTTGTGAGTTTTCGTACTTGTGCTGCTGGAATAGCGAAACATTTTTTACCCTGTTAAGAAAAGCATTTTTTAATTGCCTGAATTGAGGGAGTGAGTATGTGCTGCCTTCCAGTTCCTTGCTTCCGAGCAAGAGCCCTCTTTCCGGATTTTTGACAAACCTGAAAAGCGAACAGATAATGTCAGGGAGTTTTTTGTAATTCGTTTTATCATCCCACAAATGAAATCCCTCTGCTTCTATACCGGGCTTGACAAGTCCGCCGCCGCTGCAGGTTCTTATACCTTCTGAATAAAACTCTTTTGATTTTAGTATATTGGGTTTGTTGTGAATGTAGTCAATATAATCCCCTTTTTTAAACATTTTAAAAGCGGGTAAGTCAACAAACCTTATTTTTGAAGTAAATGCTATAGAATGATTTTCCATAGTTTATTTAAAACAAAAGAAATTTATAATTGCTTTAACTTTGAATTTCGGGTTAATATTTTGTAACAATTTACGGACTTTTAAATAATATAATGTATATGCTATAATTTATCCGGTTAAGAGAATGAAAGACGCAAATCTGATTAATCCGGATAAAATACTTGTCCGCGGGGCAAGGGTACACAATTTAAAGAATATAGATGTTGATATACCGCTGAATAAAATAGTGGGTATTGCGGGAGTGTCAGGCTCAGGCAAATCATCACTGGCGCTGGGTGTTTTGTATGCAGAGGGGTCAAGACGTTATCTTGAAGCACTTTCGACTTATACGAGACGGCGAATGACGCAAGCTGCCAAGGCGCAGGTTGACGAGATTTTGTATGTACCTGCCGCGCTTGCACTTCACCAACGCCCCGGTGTGCCGGGGATACGCAGTACTTTCGGCACGGGTACAGAGTTGTTAAACAGTTTGAGGCTTATGTTTTCAAGACTTGCAAATCACCGCTGCCCTAACGGGCACTACCTTGAACCGACACTCAATGTTGCGGCGGAAAAAGAACTGGTCTGCCCTGTCTGCGGCGTACATTTTTATGCTCCGGGGGCTGAAGAATTGGCTTTTAACAGTCAGGGCGCCTGCGAGCGCTGCGGCGGGGTTGGAACGGTGAGAACGGTTGATGAGTCAACGCTTGTGCCGGATGAAAGCCTTACAATTGATGAGGGGGCTGTCCTGCCCTGGAATTCTCTTATGTGGTCGCTTATGACTGATGTCTGTCGTGCAATGGGCGTCCGTACTGATGTACCATTTAAAGAACTTACAAAAGAAGAAAGAGAAATTGTTTTTCATGGGCCTGCTGAGAAAAAACATATATTTTATAAAGCCAAAAACTCTAATCAGGCGGGAGAGATTGATTTTACATACTATAATGCTGTTTATACTGTAGAAAACGCGCTTAAAAAGGTAAAAGATGAAACCGGCATGAAACGGGTTGAGAAATTTTTGAAAGAAGATATTTGCCCGCTCTGTCACGGAACACGGCTTTCGGAGGCTGCAAGAGCGCCCAAACTGCGCGGTATTTCGCTTGACGAAGTTTGTATGATGACACTTTCAGAATTGATAAAATGGGTGGATGGTGTTCCTGCTTCGCTGCCTGTTGAAATGCGCCCGATGGCGGAAGCGATTTGCGAGTCTTTTCAGGTCACTGCAAAAAGGTTAATGGATTTGGGTCTCGGGTATTTATCACTCGACCGGGCAGCATCAACGCTTTCTACCGGAGAAAGACAGAGGATGCAGCTTGCACGTTCGGTCAGAAACCGTACAACCGGTGTTTTGTACGTGCTTGATGAACCGTCTATCGGACTTCACCCCGCAAACATAAAGGGGTTGAACGCTGTAATGCACGACCTTGTAGCGGACGGGAATTCTGTAATCCTTGTCGACCACGATACACAGATACTGTCAGAATCCGATTGGATTATAGAATTAGGACCCGACTCGGGGGCTGATGGCGGAGAGATTTTAGCAGAAGGTACAATCCCTGAAATTGTTAAAAACCCTGTATCCAAAATAGCACCCTTCCTTGCGGGCGGGGCAAAAGCCCGTGTTCGTCCTCGGGTAGAAACTCCTGAACTTTTTGATAAGGGCGAGATTTGTATTTCTACTTCTCAAATCCATACGGTTAAACCGCTTGATGTGAAAATACCTAAGGGAAAACTGACCGTTATTACCGGCGTTTCGGGATCGGGAAAAACGACCCTTATACTTGAAAGTCTTATTCCGGCTCTGGATAATTTTATCAACGGACGTAAACTTCCTGAACATGTTAAAACTGTCGCGGCAGAGGGGATTAATCATATAAAACTTATTGATGCATCGCCTATCGGGATTAATGTGCGCTCTACTGTTGCGACTTATGCAAATGTGCATGACGAATTGCGGAAAGTGTTTGCCAAAACGGCGGCGGCTAAAGAGGCGGGGTATAAAGCGGGGGATTTTTCTTATAATACCGGAAACCTGCGCTGCCCTACCTGTGACGGTACGGGAAGTATAAGTCTTGATGTACAGTTTTTGCCTGATGTTGATATTCCCTGTCCTGATTGCAGGGGTGCAAGATATTCAAGAAAGGCGGAGAGTATAAAATACACTACAAAAAGCGGAAAAGAGTATTCACTGCCGGAAATAATGGCAATGGATATTAATCATGCGCTTGAAGCGTGTAAAGATTTAAATATAGTAAGACAGAGACTGCAGGTACTGAAAGATTTGGGACTCGGGTATTTAACGCTTGGCGAAGCAACCCCGAGTCTTTCGGGCGGTGAGGCGCAGCGGCTGAAACTGGCATCAGAGATGGGACGCAGACAGGAAGATTCGATATTTGTGTTTGATGAACCAACAATAGGGCTTCATCCTCTGGATGTAAGGTCGCTGCTCGGAGTGTTCCAGAAACTTATTGCAAATAATGCGACTGTTATTGTTATAGAGCACGATTTGGATGTAATAAGTAACGCGGATTATATAATAGATATGGGACCCGGAGGCGGTAACGACGGCGGACGGATTGTATCCGCCGGAACACCGGAAGAAATAATGGTTAATCCTGAAAGCGTTACAGGAAAATATTTAAAAAAATATTGCGGATTTTTTTAAATCAGCTATTAACAGATACTAAACTAAGCATAAAAAATTAACTTAGCATTGGTCAGAAAATTTTTGGCGCATATTATTACATGTCAAGTAATAAAACAGAAAGCGGCGGTTGTTTCAACCGCCGCTTCTGATATTATGAACTGAAAAATCTCCAATTATTAGATATATCCGCATATTTGATTTCTCTAGGAGTATAAGTGGCTTCATAATCTACACCTTCGTAACTGAAGGTTATCGTGTATCCGCCATTGGAATGTTCCTGCATATCGTATTCTATGCCTAAGTCTTCCAGAAGTGTCGTTTCACTTGTATTTCCGCTTTCAAATAAGGCAATGGCTTGTTTCAACCTTGTCTCAACACTGTTATCTATAGGTGTTTTGTCACTTGAATAAGCCGATTTACAGGAAATTTCGTAATCTTTATACTCGTAGTTGAATTTTACGATATAAAGAGAGGTTTCTACATAGCCTGTTTTATCTTTTTCTATTCCGTTATCAATTTGTTCATAAGCAATACCAAGCTCTTCTAATTCTCTTGTTATTGTATCCACAAATCCGGATTCAATTGCTTTCTTTAAAGTCTTTGGCAATGCTGTTTCAGTTTCATCAGTCTGTTCAGTTGTGTTATCTGCAGCGACAACTGTTTCCGGCGTGGTAGTCTGTTCTGATGTGCTTGGTGTATTACCTGCGGAGGCTTCTTTTTCTTTAGCCGCTAGTTCTGCCATTAACCTTACATATTCAGCCGACGGCATAACCCCTTTGCTTGCAGTCGGAATGGCGTTTTGTGAAGAAGTTTCCTGAGAATTAGTGCCGGCATTGTTTTCTGTGTTATTTTGCTCCTCTTCTGTCTCCTCTGCCTTTTGTAATTCCCGTCTGAGAAGAATTTGCGACTTACCTAACATACTTGAGTAATAATTAAAGTTCATAATAACTCCTTTCTATTGAACTCATAATATTTTGCATAAAATGTTATGAGTTCAATAGCAGCGGGTAATTGTGCCTGCTTGAAGTGAGTAAAAACAAAAAACAATATTGATTGCAAAATTGTAAAACGGCATAAATACAGAAGGATAACACTTGTATAGATAAAATATAACATTTTATGCAAAATGTCATGTCGATTTTATGTGAAATATTCTGTCGTATATTAACATTTCTGAAAATCTTGGAATGTATATTTTGTATTACTGCATATTTTTTGAAAACTTTAGCAATTTTTGGTGCTTTGTTACAAATCTTTACACGGTTGGGCTAAAATTAAGAGTATAAGTACACCGCAATACGTCAATTTGTGGGGGTGGCGGTTGGGGTAAAAAACACATGTTTGATTATTTTAGAACGCTTTGTGTTTGAGTAGAAAGTCCACCTCAATTAAAGTATATTAAATATTGCGGTATTCAATCTTAAATGATAAAATATAATATTATTTTATAGGGGAAGTATTATATGAAAAGACTTTATATAATTTGTTTAATAACATATTTGAGTATAAATGTGTTATATGTGCATGCAGAAGAATTTATGTCTATAGCTATGGATTCTTGGATTGGGTATCCCATTGATCATGTTATTAAAAATTTTGGATATCCAGATGAAGAAAAAAACATTGCTGGTAAGCGTTTATATTATTGGTATGATTCTTCATCGACCTACATTCCACCTACGACAACAAGTACCGTCACCCCAAGTTTATATACTTCAACGGTTTCAAGTTTTACTTCTGGGGGATATAATGTAAATAAATATTGCAATAAAATTTTTGAAGTTGATAATGATAATAAAGTAATATCTTGGCAGTACAAGGGTAATGCTTGTCCAAATTTCTATTTTACAGGTAAAAGTCTTGTAAACCCACTAAACAATAAATGGGAATTAAAAAAACGTATAAAGAAAGAGGCTAAGCTAGCACGAAAGCAATTAAAAAAGCTAGAAGCTAATGAATAAAAATTATATTTGTTATAATTAAGCAGTTATAAAATCAATTAACTATTTTTAATAAAAATGCTTTGTGGATAATTTTCTTTGTCTGGAGAAGGCGGGATTCCGTCTTGCTCGGTCGCGTTTAACGGGTCTGCGGTTGCCGCCTGCAACGGCTCTGCCGTTTCGGCGTCAAACCTCCGCCCTCAGCTCCCTCGCGCAACCCGCATTTGTGCGGTTTCTCATCATTACCTTTGAAATAAAAAAGGGCTAAGCAAAAGCTTACCCTTTTTTATTCGGAGAAGGCGGGATTCGAACCCGCGGTGAAGTTTCCCCCACACAAACGTTCCAGGTTTGCACCTTAAACCACTCGGACACCTCTCCGCGTTTATTATTCAATTTTTAGTTTATTATGTGTTTATATCCCCGCCGTCTTGTTCAATCAGCGCAACTCAAACACAATAATTAATTGTTACTTTTTTATTTTACTAGAAGAAATTTCGGTTGTAAATACCGGCGAATGTATCTCGGGTTAAACAGCAAGTTTTAACCCTACACATCCTGCGATTATAAGCAATAGTGAAATTATTTTAATCACACTGATTGATTCGTGAAAAAATACTATTCCTATAAGCGCTACTATAAATATTCCAAGTCCGCACCATATTGCATAAGCAATACCGACTTCAATACTTTTTAAAGCCTGAGAAAATACCACAAAACACACCGTATAAAATATAACCGTTAGGATTGACGGCATCAAAACACTAAAACCGTTTGACACTTTTAAAGCAGTTGTTCCAAGTATCTCAAAAATTATTGCACAAAATAAATATAACCACGCCATAACAACTTCCTCCGGAAGCGATTATACCCTGAATAAATACAAATTAAAACGCCGGGGAGAAATCTCTCCGGTGTTTTTTATAAAAAACAACTACCCCCTAATTGTATTTGTTAGCTTAACACCACCATGAATGGCAGTGGTGATGATGCATCGGAGGAGGACAACAGCCGCCCCAGAAACCTCCAAAGCCCCAGACCGACGGAAAACCGCCCCAGAAACCGCCAAACGGTGCGACTCTTGTCATTAGCCCGAATGTTGCTCCCATTGCTGCACCGGCAGCAATTCCTATTCCGACGTTTTTGAAAAAATTTCCTATAGACATGATTTAATATTCCCCGTTGTAAAAAATATTTCCTGTATATATAAAGTATTTTTACTTTAAAAAATTGCTTTTTCGTTACAATTACTTAATATTTTATAAAAAGCCGTCCGCGGCTAATCACTCCGGCTTAAGTACCGGCGGCTTAAACAAAAATTAAAAAGCCCCAGATAAAACAGTTAAACAAAACATTTATAATTATATAAAAAGCGTGGTATAATTTCTCTATGATGAAAAAGATTTTGGGTCTGTGTGTCACACTTATATTTTTAGGGGTAATTTTATACAAAATCGATTTAGCGAACGTTGTAAGCGTTATACGTTTGTTTCACCTATCCTTCCTGCCGTTTATAATAGTGTTTTACGTCTTATCCTTGCTGTTACGCGGTGTCAGGTGGAAATTATTTCTTAATAATGATTCCAAATACTCCTGGTTCAGCCTTGCGGAAATATCTACTGTCGGGACTATGCTGAATATCTTTATTCCCGCGCGTGCAGGGGATGTTTTCAGGGCGTATTATCTCGGGAGTTTTAAGGGTGAAAAGAAACTCAAGATTTTCGGCTCCGTTATATTAGAGCGGCTTTTTGACGGTACGGCAATATTTTTAATTCTCTTATTTGCCGTAAAAATGTATTTTTCAACCTCGGAAGTTATTAATGTAACGGCAACACTGGCGGGAGCCTTGTTTCTCGGCAGCCTGCTTGCTGCATTTATACTGTTTCGTTTTAACAAATTAAATTCTTTCTTTGATTTTATTGAGACAAAATTGCTCAAATCAGATGTAGATGGTAAACACTGGCTTTCAATACTTAAGCATCACGTTTATTCCTTTAGTGAAGGGTTTGCAATATTGAAAGATAATAAAGTTTTACTGCTGTCACTCGGGTACAGTCTTGCAATATGGGGGCTTGAGTGTGTTGTGGTTTACTTTATTATCAATTCTTTTGAACTTGTTTTCCCCGTGTCTGCGGCGCTGTTTGTGCTGACGCTTACGACTTTTTCAACGATGCTGCCGTCCACATCAATATTTTTAGGACCTTTTCAGGCGGCGTACCTTTTGGCACTCAGTATTTACGGTGCGGACAAGGAACTTGCGCTTGCAATTTCCGTTGTACATAATCTTGTTCTCATGGTTATCATATCTGTGATAGGGCTTGCGTGGATGTTCAGACATAATTTTGCAGATAGGAAAAATCCTACAAACGGTTGATACCAATTTTACTGATTAGTGTATAATGTACATGTAAAAATAGAGGGAAGGGTTTAGGGAAATGTTAAATAATATTAACGATAATAACAAGGATAATTTGTTACAATCACCTCTATCCGATACACTTGGTACAAATAATGTAAGATTTGTAAACCGTAACCCGTATTCGAACAATCCTTATTCACAAAGTATTTATATAGATCAGACGGACATTTCCGATACTGCATTAAAGCTGTATGAACGTGATAATGACATTAAAAAATTTACACAAATTGCAATGTCTGATATGAACGATTTATCGCACATAGACTTAATGGAGCAGCTTTTTTCGGAAGGGGTTTCTGATCCGTTTGATGATAAAACTATTTCGGAGTTATCATCCAATCCTGATTTATGGGATGACTTAGGCTTGTAAATGTGCTAAAATATTCATGTTATGTCAAGGATTGACTATTGGGCGACCACCAGTACTCATGAATATGTGTATCAAAAAGCCGGTGAATACTATTCGGACGGCAAATACGGCGACGCGCTTACTCTGTACAGAGAACTGATGAATTCCGGTGTTGACGATGATTTGTATTATAATGCGGCTTTGTGCTGCAACAAACTCGGAGAGTTTAAACAGGCGGCGGATTATCTGGAAAAGTCGCTTGCACTGAACGACAGACGTTTTGATGCATTTGTTCTTCTTGCGGAAATCTATTCCGGAGCAAATGAAAATTCTAAAGCAATTTATAACTATACGCGCGCCCGTGCGCTAAAGCCTGATTATCCGCCGGCATGCCTTGCGCTGGCTGATTTATGCCAAAAACAGGGGATGGAGTTTGAAGCGGTGTATTACCGGACAAAATTTTTACAGTTTTCTAAAGATAAACGCACCCCCGAGTACAGGCGGTTAAATAACGAAATTAATAATGCAAGGGCAGAAGCCGGCAGGTACACGGTTTTGGGCGCAAGGGCTTTATCCCGCGGGGATGTTATAACGGCGGTTAATGAGTACAGAAAGATCGGAAGAG
>CALUTH010000020.1 GCA_944323635.1 Candidatus Gastranaerophilales bacterium | reverse complement strand
GGGGTGGACTTCAACGGACACTTCGTGGACTTTTCAAGTAATTTGGTTTGATTATTTTCGGACACTTCCGGCAGGTCAGAACCTAAACACAAAGCCACTTTAAGGGGTAAAATCATTTTAACCGTACACTTCAAAATTGGTGCGTAATTCAGCTATATTAAGAAAATCTCAATCTATCCGTACAGTCCGAAAAATGTCCAGTTTTCCAGTTTGATTTTTTGGGTAAACTTAATTTTCCGACCGCTAAAACGCCCTTATAATGCCTAGTTTACCAAAATAATCTATCTATCCGTACAAATCAAACTGGACAGAAAACTATACCGATTGCCCGAAAAAATTGCACCATCTGCCCCGACCAGTTTACTCAGTTTATAACACCGACAAAAAAAAAGAGATAACAAAGTTATCTCTTTTCTTTAAACCGCGCTTGGAGGGATTCTCTTGTTCGGCGGCGATAAACGAGTCTGCGGGCAAAGACTCACGCTTTGCCCTCCGCTCTCTGCCGCCTCGCGCTCGAACCTGTGCAGGCTGTCGCCTGCGGGGTTCTCATCCCTGTTTCCCGACAAAAAAAAGAGATAACAAAGTTATCTCTTTTCTTTAAACCGCGCTTGGAGGGATTCGAACCCCCGACCTTTTGGTTCGTAGCCAAACGCTCTATCCAACTGGGCTACAAGCGCTTATCACTTTCAACAACTAATATATCAATAACATAATACTTTTTCAAGCCCGTTTTTTATTTGAATAAAATGTATTTATGTAACAAATAAAAACAATCCATAAAAATTGATAATCCAGTAATAACAAACGCCTTGCACATCCGGATAAGAATTTTTGTAATATTTCTTTACAATTGATTAATAACGGGCAATTTCTCATTACAAAAAAACTTTATATAAATGTAAGGAAAAATGGTTTTCTAAAGTTATGGGAATTAAATTTAATGAAAGGTAAATATAAGCTCTAATAAAAAAATAAATTTTCTTTTTATACTCTCTCTCTTAATATCCTCGTGTTTATTTAATGTTTGCCATTCTCTCTTTGGCAAACTTTTCTTTTGTGTAAAGGTTTTTAACCCAAAAGTCCTTAATATTAGAAAAACTTTTTTAGATGGATTTTTAAGTGCATTTTAGAACGTGTACAAAAATTTACCGATATTTATTTTATCGTGTAAATTTGACGCACTTATGACGCAGTTAAATATTTAAATTTTCCATTGTCTCTTCTAAATACAACTTTGCCGTATTAAACGCCTTTGAATACAGTTTATCATTGTCCCAGAAATCCGGAGCAGAGATGTAATCTTTTACAATTTTTCTGGCGTAAGAACCTGCCGCAATTCCGTGATAGTTTATTCCGCAGAGTTTTGCAAGTTTTAGTGTTTTTGTATTTGTCCCGCCTGACAGGACAAGGTAAACCGGCAGGTTTTCATTTTGTATAATCTCTGCCATTGCAACAGTCTGAAGAGTTGTTTTGTAGCTGTCATCGCTGCCGCTCATCGGTATTCCGTCTGCCTGTATTATTGTAGAATATGGCTTTCTTGATTTGATTAATCTTTTAATCCTTGCTATTACCTGTTTGTTCCCGAGGTTTAACCTGTCTATACAAATTGACAGTATTCCGTCATAAATACTGTTGATAATATCCCATTTGCTATCGGTTTCCTCTTCATCCTCAGTTGTAGCGTGGAGTTCAATACAGTCAACCCCGTAAGGTAAAAGCTTTGGCAGCACCTGTTTTAAATCAATGTCTTTTGATACTAAATCTATCGCATTAACAGGGCAGATTTTTGCACATTTACCACAGCCGAGACACCTTTCTTCTGTAATTTTTGCTGGATTGAGCGTAATAGCATCATTAAAACAAATCTTTGCACACTTTCCGCAATTTATGCATTTTGAATTGATTTTTGCTTTAAGTATATGCGGGTCGCCTTTTATCCCGACACTTACACATTTGTACTTCGCCGCTGATGCCGCTTCAACAATTTCAGGTTTTGCAGAGAGGTCAAAAACTTTGCAGCCCGCATCGGAATATAATTTTACAAGCCTGCGGACTTCTTCAACCGACTCGTTTCCAGCGCCGCAAACAAGCTTGAAAAAACATCTGTTTTCAAGAAGTTCTTTCACTTTTTACTTTTTGCCTTTGCGTTTGTAAAAGTCTTCAATAAATCCGGTGTTGAAGTTTCCGCTTATAAATACATCATCTTCAATAATTTCCTGATGAAAAGGTATTGTAGTATCAATCCCTGTAACGACGTATTCTTTCAGTGCCTGATACATTCTGCGGCGCGCCTCGTTACGGGTGTGTCCCCAGCAGATGAGTTTCCCTATCATGCTGTCATAATACGGCGGAATTGAGTATCCCGGATAAACGTGAGAATCTACTCTTACGCCAAAACCGCCCGGAGCGAAGTACCCGTCAATTTTTCCGGGGCAAGGCATAAAATCTTTGTCCGGATTTTCCGCGTTAATTCTGCATTCGATTGCGTGACCGTAAAGCCTTACATCATCCTGAGTAAAACTTAATTTTTCACCTGCCGCAACAAGGAGTTGTTCTCTTACAATATCAATTTGTGAAATCATTTCGGTAACACAGTGCTCAACCTGAACTCGGGTATTCATTTCCATAAAATACCACTTGCCATCGTGGTCAAGCAGAAATTCACATGTTCCGGCTCCTTCGTAGTTTATGGCTTTTGCTGCCCTTACGGCTGCTTCTCCCATTTGCTGGCGGGTCTTTTCATCAATTGCCGGAGAAGGTGCTTCTTCAAGAAGTTTTTGATGTCTTCTCTGTATTGAACAATCGCGTTCGCCTAAGTGAATGACGTTGCCGAAACTGTCGCCTATTATTTGAACTTCAATGTGGCGCGGGTTTTCAAGGTATTTTTCCGCATAAATATCGGGGTTCCCGAAGAACTTTTGTGCCTCTTGCTGGCAGAGGTTCATATTGTCTTCAAGCTCTTCATCGCTTCTTACAATTCTCATACCTTTTCCGCCGCCGCCTGCGGTTGCTTTAAGGATAATCGGATAACCGGCTTTTTTCGCAAATTCCTGCAGTTCTTCAACCGAATGGATAATCCCTGTCCCCGGTGTAACAGGAACATTGTTTTCTACCATTGTTTTTCTTGCTGTGGCTTTATCACCCATTTTCCGCATACTTTCCGCGCTCGGTCCGATAAATTTAATTCCGTGTTTTGTACAAATATCGACGAAATCCGCACGTTCTGACATAAAACCGTAACCGGGGTGAATTGCGTCCGCACCTGTCATCATTGCGGTTGAGATTATTGCAGGAATGTTTAAATAGCTCTCTGAACTCGGTGCAGGTCCGATACAATAAGCATCGGTTGCAAGTCTTACGTGCAGGGAATTTGCGTCAGCCTGTGAATATACAGCCACTGTAGGAATTCCCAATTCTCTGCAGGATCTTATTACTCTTACTGCGATTTCTCCGCGGTTTGCGATTAAAACCTTTTTAAACATTTATACTCCTTAGTGTAAAAATCAGGGGCGGTAAAAGCCCCTGATTTTGCTGCTCTAAACTATTCTACATACATTAAGACCTGTCCGTATTCAACAGGTTCACCGTTTTTAACACAGATTTCAGTAATTTTTCCGGCAACATCTGATTCTATTTCGTTCATAAGCTTCATCGCTTCAATGATACAAACAGTGTCGCCTTTAGAAATTGTTTTACCTACTTCTACAAACGGTGCGGCATCCGGTGCGGAGGCTGCATAGAAGGTGCCGACCATCGGTGAAGTTATAGGTGTGCCGTTTGCTTTGCATTCGCATTTTGCTGCGCTGTCTGATGCGGGCATAACCGGCGGACAAACTGCTGCCGGTACGGCTGCAACCGGTTGAACCGCAACTTCTTTAACTTCTTTTCTCAGGCTTATAGCCTTTTCGCCATCTTCAAGTACAATTTCTGTTAAACCTTCTTTTGAAAGGACTTCGGCTAATTTCTTAATGTATGCTATATCAAATTCCATTTTCTTTCCTCACACCAATCTAACATCTGTCAAGATATTCATTTGTTCTTGTGTCAACTCTAATTATATCACCGTTGTTTACAAAGAACGGAACATTGACAATTGCGCCGGTTTCTGTTTTTGCCGGTTTAGTACCGCCCTGCGCGGTGTTTCCTTTTTCAGCCGGCGGAGTGTCAACAACTTCAAGTTCAACGTGCGCCGGAAGGTCAACGCCAAGGATTCTTGAATCGTGCATAAGAACTTGTACAATTAAGTTTTCTTTAAGATATTTAACGCCGTCGCCGATTTGAGCCTCGGTTAATTGTACCTGTTCATAAGATTCGTTATCCATCATAACGTATTCTTTGCCTTCTTTGTAGAGATATTGCATTTCGCGTCTGTCGAGCATTGCTTTAGCAACTTTTTCACCGGCTCTGAAGGTTTTTTCAATTACGTTGCCGGACTCTACGTTTTTAAGTTTTGTACGAACAAATGCTGCGCCCTTGCCCGGTTTTACATGAAGGAACTCTACAACAGTCCATAAACCGTTATCAAGATCAAGGGTCAATCCATTTTTTAAATCATTTACGGAAATCATACTAACTCCTATAATTTCTAATTACTCTTTATCATTTTATTTTAGATTTTAACATAAACATGTATTTTTTCAAACAAACTTACGCGCAGGAGTATGCTTTAGAGTTTTCATTCGTTCCTGAGCCCCTTTGTTTGCTGGGGTTCAATCTTTTTAGTCCGGTTAATTTTTTGTAATATAATTTATATATGAGATTTGCAAAACAGAAAATATCGTTTGTTCTTATACCAGCACTTTATATACTCCTCTTTGCGCTTTTGTGCGGCAATTTTAAACAGGATTTGTTTGCTGTGCAGAATCATGCATACCCGGTAATAAATCTTTTATATATTATAATTTCTGATGTTGTTCTTTCTGTTTTAATTCTTGCTTTTAATTCAAATCTCTACGCAAATATTTCAGGCGGACTGTGGTTTGTGCTCTGTACTGCGCTTTATTCCCCGTTTAACATTAAGTTTAAACTCTTTTCAGACCCGTCAACTCTTATAGAGTCAATGCTTTTGACTTATGCGGCGGCGCTGCTGGTTAAATATATACTTAAAAAATCCAATAGACGGCTTGTTAATGCGATGGTGGGGGCGTATTTCTCAAGAAAAACGGGAAACAAAATGATTTCGGGTGTAATTGCAGAGTGCGAGCCTGTGAAACTCCCGGTTACAATTCTTGAATGCTCTGTTAACAATATTGAATCCCTTATTGCGGCGAATTCGCCTAAAGAGGTTTTCAGTAAAATAAATTTTGTACTGGATGCAGTTATAAATAAAATAATTCAAAACGACGGACGCGTAGACAAATTTATCGGTACAAAAATTTATGCATACTGGGATAGGCGTGACAGCGCACATTTGGCGGTTAAGGCAGCAATGGAGGCTTTTCAATACCTTGACGCGGAAGGCGAAGGGAAAGACATTAAACTCAGCATTGGTATACATTATGATGAAGTGCTTACGGGACTTTTGGGAACGACAAAGGTAATGAACTATTCAATCGTATCCCCTGCAATAGAAGTTGTTGATACTATTGTTTCATCCTGTTTTATTTATAACAAACGTATTTTAATGTCACGGGAAGTTTATAAACAGGGATGGCGCCACCTTACGGCTATTAAAACCGCAACTATCAATATACGCGGGGCTGCAATGTATACAGATTTGTATGAACCGCTGGAGGTGAAAAACAAAAAGGCGGTAAATCGTGATTAATATTGACTATTTAACTTTGCGCGCTTTTCTGGAAGAGAACAGAAGTTTTATCCAAAATTCCAGAATTCAAAAAATCCGCCAGTCATCACCAAGAGACTTAATTCTTACATTAAGGAATAACGGCGAAAGCCGTAAACTCTATATAAATATTACACCTGATATTTATTATATTTGTTTTATGACAGAAGAGACGGAAAAACTGCGGATGATAACTTATCCCAAAAATCCGCCGATGTTCTGTATGCTGCTTAGAAAATATCTCGATAACGCAAAGATTGTTGATGTCCGCCAGCCTTATTACGAACGGATAATTGAGTTTGAATTGGAAGCAAAAACGGATTTCGACGTAAATAAAAAATATATTCTTGCTGTAGAATTGATGGGGAAACATTCAAATATTGTTTTATATGATAAAGAAACATCAATAATTGCAGGCTGCGCGCATAATGTCGGCGAAAATAAAAGTCAGATTAGAGAGCTGTATGGCGGGATACCGTATATTTATCCGCCGGCTTCAAAGAGCAAAAAAGATTTTCTCCGTTATTTCGGTCAGGTAAATTACGATACCCTTGCCGATGAATTTTCAGGTTTTTCTAAATATTTTGCAGAACACTGCCGCGGACTCGGGCTTGAAGAAATCAAAGACTGTTTGGAGCTTCGAAATCTTAATCCGGCACTCGGTGAGAAGGAGTATTTAATATTCGGGCAGCTTATCAAAGGTGATAAGGAGTTTAAAAATACGGTAAACGAAGTTATAGACCTGTATTACTCAAAAATTCAGTTTGCAAAGAAAATGGAGGCGCTTAAATCCGGCTTGAGGGAATTTGCCTTATCAAAGTATAAAAAAATAAAAACTTCACTCTCAAAAATTGAAGGAGTGCGGGCGCGCAGGGATAATACGGAAAAATACAAACTTTACGGCGAACTTCTTACCTCATACGCATATATGAAAAGGGATTATGAGCGGGAGGTTGTTTTGAAGAACTATAACACCGGAGAAGATATAGCAATTCCGCTGGATGAAACCCTTACAATGATTGATAATGCAAAGTGGTATTTTAAACTTTATACAAAATCAAAAAGAACACGGGAAAAAACGGAAGAATTAATTTCATCATTAAAAGAAGCAAAAGAGTACTGGGAAGGGGTTATTTTCAGTATTGAGAATGCGGATTCTCCGTCCATTCTTAATGATATAAAAGAAGAATTGCAGCCGGAAAGTAACAAAGAAAAGAAAACTCAGCCGGCGGTTGAACAGGTTGATATTGGCGGGTATGTAGTATATATTGGCAGAAATAACCGCCAGAATGATTACATAATATCAAAACTGGCAAAAGAAGATGACATCTGGTTTCATACGAAAGGACATGCGGGCTCACATGTATTATTAAAGATTAATGATAATAGCGAACCGGATGAAAAGGTGATTTTTGAGTGCGCAAAACTTGCCAAGAAGTTTTCCTCCGTTCCTGAAAATGAAAAAGCGGGAGTTATTTATACAAGAAGAAAGTATTTAAGAAAGCCGCCTGCTGCTAATCCGGGGTATGTAACTTACAGAAACGAAAAAGAAATTTATATTTAGCGCTTCTTAACAAAAAATTAATACACAGATTATTTTGTTTAATTTATAATATTCTCAGAAAGACTTGGTAAAGAAATGAAATACTCAAAGTATTCTGTAATTATTATTGGCAGTGGTATTGCCGGCATGTATTCTGCACTTAAACTAACGGAGCATACAAATATGCCGGATGGTATACTTTTGATTTCAAAATATAAACTTGGTGACGGGAATTCAAAATACGCACAGGGCGGTATTGTGGGAGTTTTGAGGGAAAATCCTACGGATTCCTGTGTATCTCATATAAATGATACGCTTAAGGCAGGAGCGGGACTAAGTGAAATAAATGCGGTTAAATTTATTTCAGAAAGTTCTGACGAAGTAATCCATGACCTTATGGGATACGGTATAGATTTTGATAAAAATAGTAAAGGCGAACTTTGTTTTACGCTGGAGGCGGCGCACAGTATAAGAAGAATATTACACGCGGGCGGTGATGCAACCGGCAGAAAAATTGACGAAGGTTTATGCAAATGCGTTCTTGAAAATGAAGACATAACGGTGTATGAAGATACTCTGGCCGTGGAATTATTGATTAGTAAAGAAGGCGAATGCAAAGGCGTTATTGCATATAATTCAATAACCGATGAGTATGAAGTAATTTATTCCGCACATACAATCCTTGCAACGGGCGGTACAGGACAGCTTTATAAATATACCACTAATCCTGCGGGTGCAACTGGTGACGGGCTTGTCCTTGCTTATAATGCGGGTGCTGAATTGAGGGATTTGGAATTTATACAGTTCCATCCGACCTCTCTGGCGGTAGAAGGCGGTGAAAACAGGTTTTTAATATCAGAGGCTGTTAGAGGTGAAGGTGCAAAACTTATCGACAAATCCGGTCAGGAATTTATGTCAAAATACCATGACAAACGCGAACTTGCGCCGAGGGATATTGTTACCCGCGCCATAAATTCCGAAATGCACTTGAAGCATCTTGATAAAGTTTATTTGAACACTTCCAGTATTGATCGTTCAACAATCCTTAATCGTTTTCCGACGATTGCGGGTGTTTGCAGAAAGAACGGAATTGATATAACAAAATCACCTATTCCTGTGTCACCTGCTGCGCATTATTCTATGGGTGGAGTAAAAACCGATTTGAACGGCTGCACATCTATAAAAGGACTTTATGCAATAGGAGAAGTCTCTTCTACAGGACTTCACGGTGCTAACCGTCTTGCAAGCAATTCTCTTCTTGAGTGTGTTGTATGTGCATGGTCGCTTGCTGATTATCTCTCTTTTGCCAATCTTGTTGCACCCAAAATGATTGACGGTACAATTAAAGAAACAATAGAAGGGTATGAACAGAATATTGATGACGTTATTTACAATACCGATAAACTGAAAGCGGAACTGCAGCAGTTAATGTGGGATAATGTCGGAATTATACGTTCAGAGGAAGGTCTGACCGAGGCGCTTAAGAAAATACAATTCCTTAAGTCAATGTTTAGAAAAACAAAACGCTGCTTAAATATGGATGAGTATGAATATAGAAATATGCTGGAGGCTGCGGAATTAATAACAACTGCAGCGCTCAACAGAAGAGAATCCCGCGGTGCGCATTACAGAAGCGATTATCCGCAAACGGAGGAACACGGGGAACACAGTTTGATTAAAAAAGGAGAAACACAGGTTGCTTACCAGATTTTACATTGAAGACCATGTTAAAAACGCCTTGCAGGAAGATATGACCTTCGGGGACATAACGACGGATTATTTAACAAATGAAGACGATACGATGATCTGTGAACTTAATACCCGCACCGATGGTATTTTTTGCGGCAAAGAGGTTTTTGAAACTGTTTTCAGGGTTTTATCGGATAAAGTGAAGGTAAAATTTTACGTTAAAGATGGTGACGAAATTAAAAAAGGTCAAAAGCTTGCGGATATAAAAGGACCTGCAAGATATATTCTGACAGGCGAGAGAACGGCATTAAACTATATTCAGCGGATGAGCGGTATTGCAACGGAAACAAACAAGTATCAAAAGGCAATCGGGGCTAATAAAGCTAAAATTGTTGATACGAGAAAAAACACTCCGGGATTCAGGGCTTTTGAAAAATATTCAGTAAAGGCTGGCGGCGGATGTCTGCACAGATTTAATTTATCAGATTGCGCGATGATTAAAGATAATCACATCAAATATGCAGGTTCATTAACGGCTGCAGTTAAAAAACTTAAAGCAAATATTTCGCATGCTCACAAAATAGAAGTTGAATGCGATACGCTGGCACAGGTTAAAGAATGCCTTGAATGCGGTGCGGATATTATAATGCTGGATAATATGACATTAGAGGAAATGCGTGAGGCTGTAAGATTAATAAACGGCAGAGCAATAATAGAGGCGAGCGGAAATGTTAATCTTTCAACGGTTGCATCTATTGCTGACACTGGTGTTGATATAATTTCTTCCAGCGCTATAGTTGCTAAAGCGCCGACTCTGGATTTGGGGCTTGACGCGAAATAAACGTAATGTACACAGTTGTTAAATTATGCTATACTCTAAATAGTGGTGGTGTATCAGTTTAACTTTCGATACAATTTTATTATGAGTAGCTTATTGGAGAAGTAATAATATGTCAAATGAAGAGAATGCAAAAGAGTTTGCGAAGGGTAATAACAATAAAAATCAGGCGGGCGGATCGCTTGTACTGAATATAGTTTCAATGCTTATTATAGGGGCGTTGATTGTTATAGCAAATTATTTTCTCTTTAACTCGTTTGCCGATAAAATAATTGCAAAAGTAAATACCGAACCTGTTGAAGTGGTAGAAGATGTTTCGGATGAGATTGAGCGCGGTATAATTGTTGATTTGGGCGATTTTATCCTTAATCTTGCCGATGACAGCGCACGTAAATATTTAAAGGTAAATGTTGCGGTTGAGGTATCAAAGAAAGAATCTGATACTCCACAGCAGGCTGAACAGGCGAGCGGCGGACATGGCGGTCACGGTTCTGCCCCTGCACCGGTTGATCCGATGGAGGCTATACAAAAAGAAATGAACCAGTTTAAGCCTGCAATCAGGGATGCTGTTATAACTAATTTGACAAGTAAAACATCAACAGAACTTTCAACAACTGCCGGTAAAGAACTTGCAAAGGAACAAATCGCTGACGAAATAAATTCAATCTTTGGCGGGGAACGGGAAGTTTTGAGGGTGTCATTCGGACAGTTTATAATCCAGTAATTTTGATAAGGCGGATATGGCAAAGCATATTGATGGTGATGTAGAAAAAAATAATACGTTAGCACAGGATGTGAATGATCTTGAATCAATGGTTCAGGATTCGTCTTTTCGCAGTTATAAACTATATAACTTCAGACGTCCGGATAAATTTTCAAAAGATAACCTGAAGGCGCTGAGGGATATTCACCGTGAGTTTTCTAAACAAATTTCGCTTATCCTGACCGGTTATCTGCGTATGAAAATTGATATAGAAACGGTTTCTGTTGACCAGCTTACTTATGAAGAATTTGTCCGTTCTATGCCGTCACCGATAACCGTTGGTGTATTTGAATTTGAACCGCTGCCGGGGCAAATCCTTCTCGGTATCAGTTTTGAAGTAATGTTTTCTATTGTTGACCGTATGCTCGGCGGAAACGGAACTTTTGAAGGCAAAAATAAAGAATTAACCGATGTTGAAAAGGCGCTTGCCAAAAAGATTATAAATGTAATCATAAACACATTAAAGGATGCATGGAATACTATCATTCCGGTAAATTGTAAATTTATCAGCCTTGATGACGGATACCAGTCAATACAGGTTGCAACGTCCGGTGAAATCGTTGCGCTGTTAACGTTTGAAGTTCAAATAGGCGGCAAACATTACGGACTGTTTAGTTTGTGCCTTGCCTATTCTGTTCTTGAGTCAGTGCTCGGTCACCTTTCGGCGCAGCACATATTCCAGGTTAAAGGTCTTGTTGCAACAAATGATGAACGCCAAAAAATGATTACAAAACTGAACACTTCGCCTGTGGATGTAAGGGTTCAGTTCGGCAGTTGTGATATTACAATGGAAGACTTTTTACAATTAAATGTCGGTGACATTATAAAACTTGATAACAAAGTAAATGATGATTTAATTGTACAGGTTAACGGGAAAAAGAAATTCTTTGCCCGTCCGGGAACAATAAAAAACAACATTTGTGTTAAAATAACGGATGTTTATGATGAAATGCAGGAATTATTAAGAAAATACGTATAAAGGAGTTTAGATGCCAAATAATGATGATGAAAATTCTTTGAATAATATACCTGAAGATGCGGGCAGCAGTGCTGAGGCAAATGAAGGAAGCTTTAATTTTGAGGATATGTCGGATCTCCATCAGGAAGAAATTCCGTCAGAACCTGCAGCACCTTCACCGGAAGAACATAGGCAGGAACAGACACCGCATGCCGGAGAACATCACGAGGAACATGTTGTTGACGGGACTGTTACTGCGCAGCCTGTAAAGTTTGCATCATTTGAGGATTTGGATTCAGCGCACGGGCTTGCTAACCAGAATCTCGGTATATTGCTTGATGTAAAATTGCAGTTAACGGTTGAACTAGGCAAAACAGAACTTCCTATTAAAAAGGTACTGGAATTAACAAAGGGGTCTGTTGTTACACTTGATAAAGTCGCGGGTGAACCGGTAGAATTATACGCAAACGGTAAACTTATCGCACATGGTGAAGTTGTTGTTATTGAAGATAATTTTGGGTTAAGAATTACTCACATCACCCAGCCGATTAAACGGATAGATACATTTACGCACCTGCCGCATGAGTCCCTGCAGTCATAGAGAAAAGAGGTAACATTTGACTATTAAAATAGCAATTACAGGTAAAAGCGGCAGCGGTAAAACAACGATTACAAAGGGCTTTTTGAGGGTTATACAGGAATATTTCCCTGATAAATCGATTTTGTTGTTTGATAATGACCTTACAAGTGAACTCGGTCATACGTTCGGGCTTGATATAAGAAATACTATTTACGGTATAAGGAGCGGAAAACACGAATATAATACTGGTATTCCGCAGCACATGACCAAACAGGAATACGTGGAATGGGCTATGGAAGACATTATCGTGAGTCTTTCTCCGAATGTTGATATAATTGTATCGTGGTTTGTTGGTTCAAAGGATTGCAGATGCCCGATTACGGGTCAGATTAATGACGCGTGTCTTAAGCTCTTTGAACGGTATGATTTTGTTATATTTGACTGCGAATTTGATTTAAAATATCTTAATCAATTGGTGGATACGGATATTGATTTGGCGTTGATTATTGCAAATCCCGAACTTGATTCTCTGAACCTTGTAAAACGTATAGAAGAATTCAGTGCTAAATACGCGGCGGGCGGTCAATTGGGTGTTGTACTCAATAAGGTTGCAAATGCGAATATGCCCTCGGTTTATAAAATGGCGAAAGAGTTTGATATTGATATTTTAGGTGTTATTCCTTTTGATGAAAAAATATCTGAAAACCCTATGGAAAGAAATTCCGAAAAAGTTGTCGACGCCATAAAGCAGTTTTATTTCAGGCTTAATTTGCCGCAGGAGGGGTCGTGATTTTAGATGGCAAGGCTGTTTCTGCAAAAATTATTGATGATTTAAAAATAGAGCTGGCAAAAAAAAGCACTAAACCTTATCTTGCGGTTATCCTTGTCGGCGATGATCCCGCAAGCCGTGTTTACGTCCGCAATAAAAAGAAAAAAGCCGAATATATAGGTGTAAGGGCGGATATATTTGAATACCCTGCGAATGTAGAAGAAAGTGTTATTCTGGAAAAAATTGACGAACTTAATGATAATCCTGAAGTGACGGCAATACTTGTTCAAATGCCTTTACCCGAACATATTTCAAAAGAAAAGGTTATTTGCAGAATTTCTCCCCAAAAGGATGTTGATTGTTTTACTCCGGAGAATGTCGGACGCTTGACTATCGGGATGGAACCGTATTTTTATCCTGCGACTCCGCAGGGGGTTTTAATGCTTCTGGATGCTTATGATATTCCTATAGAGGGGAAACACGCGGTTGTGATAGGACGTTCTAATATTGTCGGCAAACCGATGGCACAGATGCTTTTAAGACGAAATGCGACGGTGACGATGTGCCACTCAAAGACGGAAAATCTGGAAGACATAATAAAAACCGCAGATATTGTAGTGTCTGCGGTTGGAAAAAAAATTGTAAGATGTAAGATGGTTGATAAAAAATCTGTTGTAATTGACATCGGAATATATAGAGATTCTAACGGCAATTTGACCGGAGATGTTGATTTTGAAGAAGTGGAGCCTGTTGTTGAGTATATAACTCCTGTTCCGGGAGGTGTCGGTCCGATGACCATTGCCTCGTTGATGTATAATATTGTTAAATCTTAGCCTCCGAGTAAACCTGTATCTTGAGCGCTTGTAGAAACTGATTCGTTGTAGCTTTCAATCATAGCGCTTAATTCTTGAACCATAGCATCATAGGTTGTAACCATAAGGTCGTATTCGGTATCAAGATCGGAGTATTCTTCCATTGCTGCTGCGTTATAGTTAGCAACTTTAGCATCAGCGTAAGCAGAGAATGCTGCTTCACTGTGGCATCCGGTTTTAACTACCTGACCTCTGCAAGAGATAGATTTACCGTCTTCACCGTAGTAACCTTGATCGTAAGCGGAGTCGTAAGCGGCCAACCATTTTTCTTCTGCAGATTGTTGAGCAGCTAATTTAGAAGCGTTAGCTTCTTGTTTAGAAGCCCAAAGTGTTTGTTGGAGTACTGCGAAGTTGTAATCAGCTTTGCAATTTAAAAGGTTTGATAATAATGCTGCTGTGTTTGCCATCTTTCTAATCCTCTTGGTTCATCTTACATATATATAAAGTATTTAAAAAATATTGAATTTCACAAAGGGATTTATTTGTTACAATTCTTAACATTATTAATTAAATCGGCTATAATTGCAGCGTTACGGGATAATGTAACAATTTATATACATACCAATGACAAGTTTATATTATTAAGGTATTATAAATGTGGAGATGGGGTATTATTATGGCAGATAGTAAAAAACTTGAAACGATAAATCCAATAAAGAGTACTTTTTCCAACGAGCAGGACATGTTTACGTCATTGTCGACTTCTGCATTGCTGGCAAAAAGTGCCGTTCCGTATTCTCACAGAAGAGTAGCGGATAATTATGTTATTATAAAACGGATTTATAAGTTTCAGGCTGTACAGAGCCGTATAACAAATGCAGAAATTGCATTGCTTAAAAAATATGATTTTAATACCCTTGAGTACTCAACAATAAAACAGATTAATGATGAATTAATGTATTTAAAGAAATGGTCGGCATCAAATAATCCGGCATTGAGGAAGGATGCTGATACGCTTATTCAAATACGGGCGAAAGAGTTGAAGTATATTGTTGCAAGCAGATATTCAGGAATAACAAACGAAGTTTATAACGGGTATAAGGCGCTTGAAAGGTATTTTGAAGAAATAACCAAGTTTTATTCCAGAGTATGTTAACAAACGTAACAGTTTTGTAACATTAAAGCAAAAAATAGCATTGAGCTGTTTTATAGAGACAGGAAGGTGAGTAAAACATGTCTCTAAGTGTGAATAGTAGCCCAAATAGATTTTCAGGAAACAGTAATTTTGGAACTTTGTATCCGCAAGGGAAGAAGGAAAAACCTGTTGATGCAAAACTCTCCGGACGTGAGAGAACGGGTGTTGCTGTTTCCTCTGCGGTCGGAGTGGCTGCTGCGCTTGCCATCCTTGCTAAAACTGCGACCTGGAAACGGTTTTCTTTAAATCCTAAAAAAATAGTTGGTACTAAAATAAAAGATACTTATTTATATCAGGCTAAATTTGAAGAAAAAGAGATTATAACAATGGCTGCGGGTTCAATTGCAGGAGGTCTTACAGGCGGCTTAATTATTGATAAACGTTCTAATAACGATAAAGCCGAGTTGAAATCCAAAGTCGGTGAAGCAATTATTCAGTTTGGCAATGCCTGCGTGCCGATACTTACTGTTGGACTTGGCGCCAGAACGGGTGATAAAATAGAAAAGAAGATTGTAGCGGCAAATTTAGGCAGAGGTTATGACAAAACTGTAAAATGGCTGGCAAAACTTCCAAAAATCGGATTAATTCTGGGTGGGCTTGCTGTCGGTATGGTTCTGGGTAACAGATCTGCAAATTATTTAAAGAAAGAACTTCTGGATTCTTATGATGATAGGAAAATAAAACCGGCAGACATGTTTATGCACTGGGATGATTTGTGTGTGGCAGCATCATTCTTATCTGATGGACCTATTGTTCAAGGGTTCGCAAGACTTGTACCGCTTGCAATGTTGATGGCGGGGTATCAGGTCGGATGTAAAGGACTTGATCATCAGTATATGAAACAGGATAAATCTAACACGTCAAAATTTGATGATAAAGCGGTAAAAGAAAATGATATTCATACTCCTGATAAAAAAGTAAAATCCCCTGCAGAGAAAACCACTGATACTTCTATAACGGAATCGTCTGCTGGTGATGCGGAAACTGAAAATAATCAGCCGGCTGTGAATGAAGAATCGGCAATTGACAAAGAAGAAAAATCAGAAAAGGAAACAGAGGTATAAAAATTACTTGATAATATGAAGTAATTTCAAAATATACCGCCCCGATAAAATAAGTGCAGCTGTTCCTATAATTCCTGCAGTGACTTTACTTGTCAGAATATTTTTTAAAGTACTCCCTGCGGTATTTTTATCTTCTTTATCTTTTTTTGTTTCAAAATTATTTTTATTTTTGTCTATCTTTTCAAAAATGTCTTTATCAAGCTCATTGCGAATGTAACTCCCGTCGACACGCGCAAACCTGTTATCCGGCAGGAATGTGTCCTGTTCGGTTTCTGGAATAATATTGCTTGACGTTCCGTTTATATAATCTTTTGGATTATATTCAAGAATACCTTTTCTGTAGAGAGTTTCCATTGCGCTGTAATCGGGCATACTAACTTACCTTTACACACTTGTACATTTATATAAAGTAAATTTCCCTAAAAAAATTGCTAATAATATACAGTTTTGTTACAATCTTTTAAGTGAAGAAGAGTTATTTAACAGACAAATCAATAATTTTTGTTATATGGATTGTTACTTTTGCATTGTTCATTTTTACGTACGGCAAAATGGGTTCACCTTATGTTGATTGCGGCAGAGAAGCGTATATTCCGTGGCAGATGCTTAAAGGAGAGGTGTTGTATCGTGATATATTTAACATTTATGCCCCCGCTGCGTATTTTGTAAACGCATTATTGTATAAAATATTTTCCCCTAACCTGAATGTACTGTATTGTGCGGCTTTTATTAATTACGGGATAATATTAACTCTCTTATATCTGATTACCCGTTTGTTTTGGGTAAAACAGCGGACGATACTTCTGATACTTTTTATTATTGGTATTACTGGGATGTTGGGCAATGTCTTTAATTTTATGTTCCCGTATTCCTTCGGGATGATTTACGGTATATCATCCGTTCTTGCATCTGTTTATTTTTTTGTTCGGGCTAGCGGCAAATCGTATCGGGTTAGCGATTATTATTGGGCTGCAGTCTTCGGCGGGCTTGCTGCCGCATTTAAGTATGAATTTGTTTTATACTTTATTCCGCTTTTGTTTTTTTCTGTTTACAGGTTAAAAAGTTTTACAAAAAGTTTAAAATTTGTTGCCCTTTATCTTTTTATTCCGCTTGTAATGTTAGTTGTTTTGTTCTTTCAGGGGCTTTCTTTTTATGATGTGTTAAAGGAATTTACAATTCTTCGAGAAATTCTTAATTCAAGAACCATGTGGTATTTTTACTCCGCATCAGGTATATCTTTTTCTTACGACCATATAGGGCTTATTCTGATAACTGTCGTTTCCTTTGCGGGGGCAGTATTACTTTTGCGCGGAAATCCTTTAACCCTGAGCGGCGGCGTAAAGTTCTTAATGGCACTCTTATTATTATATTTTGGACTTTGGGCTGTAAAATACAGATTTTTTGTTTTTGTACCGATTCTTGTAACATTATTATTTATTATCAGATTTGGAAAAATTGATTTAAAAGTTAAGGTTTTAACTGTTTCAACGCTTTTTATTTGTACAAAAGTATTTTTTTCGCTTATGCTCTTTAGTTACGGGACATATTTTATCGGACTTATGTTATGCCTGCTCGGCATTCTTCTGCCAGTAAAGTACAGAAAACCTTATATTATGGCGCTGTTTTTGTGTGCAATATATTTTGTTGTTTTCGGATTAAATACGCTGTCAATTAAGACCGGACAAATCGATACTCCGCGCGGAATGATATACGCGGGAGAAGTGCAGGCAAAACCGTTTATGCAGACTTATGAGTACCTGAGACAAAACAGCAATCCCGGTGAGAAGATTCTGTGCCTCCCCGAGGAGCCTATGTTGAACTTTATGCTTGAAAGGGATACGGATAATTATCTTTATTCCGTTATTCCGATGTATGTGGAAGTTTTTGGCGAATACCATATAATAAACAGGATGGATGAAAATAAACCGGAATTTATTGTTATATCCGATTGGGATACAAATTCTTATTATTTCAGGTTCTTTGGCAGAGATTATGCTCTTGGTATAATGAATTATGTTAATGATAATTATGATAAAGTATTTGAAACTGATTATGGCTTAAAGCATGTTGTTTATAGGAGGAAAAATAATGAAGTTTTTACACACAATGATAAGAGTTAAAAATCTTGAAGACTCACTGAAATTTTACAGACAGTTGTTTGATATGAAACAGGTGAGGACAAAACGTCTTGATGATTGTGTCTTGTATTTCCTTGAAGATGAAAACGGCTTTCAAATAGAACTTACGTATAATGATGAAACCCCTCCGGGCGGGTATACAAACGGAAATGCTTTCGGACATTTTGCCTTCGCGGTGGATTCTTTTGAAGAGTTTACAAAGAAACTTCATTCACTCGGGTATGAGTATTTGTATGAACCGTTTGATTTGGACGGGAAAGGGTCAATGATTGCGTTTGTTAAAGACCCTGACGGTAATGAAGTTGAACTAGTCCAGAAGGTAGTTTGGGATTAACAGTAAAAACACGGTTATAAACAAACGGAGAATTAATACTGTCAATTCTCCGTTTTATTTTACCCCAGAATAAAAGTCACGGGACCGTCATTGATTAATGAAACCTCCATCATTGCCCCGAAAACGCCGGTTTTGACGGGAATGCCGGAGGATTTTATAAGAGTAACAAAATATTCATATAAACGGTTTGCTTCATCCGGCGGGGCTGAACGGTCAAAACCCGGACGCGTGCCTTTTTTACAGTCGCCTGCCAGTGTAAATTGTGATACAACAAGGATTGAACCGTTAATATCTTTTATAGAGAGGTTCATTTTGTCATTATCGTCTGCGAAAACTCTCAGTTTTGTTACCTTGTCCGCATATCGTTCTATAATTTCATTAGTATCGCCTTTTTCAATTCCTATAAGAATAAGAAAACCTTTATCTATTTCGGAGTACAATTCCCCGTCAATAGTAACTGAGGCTTGTTTTACACGTTGAAGTACTATTTTCATTGCAAGTTTTCCTTCAATAATTCAATGTCGTTATTTATTAATTCCTGTATTGATGCTGTTTTTTCTATTGCTTCCGTAAGGTATTTTGATTGTAGTTCCGCAATTCTTAGTGCTGCCGGCAGGTCGATATTTTCTGATTTGCTTAAAAATGTTTCAAATACCATCTGTTCCTTTTTTGTAATAAAATCAAATACCGGATTTTTCTGACTGAAATTGATGGAGAGCCATGTGTAATTGCTTATAATCTTTTTTAACGTTGCAAGCATGTCTTTTGTCAGACACTTCCTCCTGTTGTATTCTGTTTTAAAGCGGGATAAAAGTTTTTGGTTTTCATTAATTGCAGCTATCGCTGCTGCAAAACTGTTTTTGATTTTTTCAAGATTTGTTATTATTTCATCTTTTTTGTCAAAGGTCAGGTCTGAGAAATCCTTTTTTTTAACGGGAGTGCTGCCTTCAAGCGCTTTATCGAGCGGAATATTCTCAAACCCATCCAGCAGAGCGCCTTTCATTGATGTGTTTATGTATTTTCTTCCAGGATATAGTTTGGGGAACTTTGAAATATTTGCGGCAAAGGTTGTATAAACAACATCTGTAGGAATTAAGTCGCCGGAAATACTTTTTATTGTTGTAATTTTGCCGTTGTATTGTGCAAGTCTCTGTTTTGCATACATCATTTGTTTTTCTTTGTTTGTAGACATTGCTTCTGCAAACCGCTGCATATTTTCCGCGATGACTTCATAATTTTTTGTTGTTTCGTTGAATACGAGTTTTAAATCCCCGTAAGCGGAGTCTTTACTGTAGAGCCTGTTGTCCAGATAGCCTAAATCCTGTCCGACAAGGATTATGGTATCACAGCCCAGAATACGTGCACTGTTTAGAGCGCAATAGGATACTGTCCCTCTTGAATTGTACTCTTTTGTTTCCAGCCCCGCAATATCCGCCCATATTTTGTTTGGCGGAAGGTTGTTTGATATATGCAGAAATGTTTTCTTCGGCTTTAATTTATGAAAAATATTGTGCGTAGCCGGTTCTATAATAAGATTAACTTCCGAAATATCAAGACCGCTGATTTGTCCGATACAGTTTCTGTCCTCTATTATACACAGAAAATCAGGCTTAATCCCCGCACTGACAAGAGCTCTGTACGCCGGTCCGACGCATAGTATTACAACATTATCCTGATATTTTTTGAGTGTTTCTATATTTTCATATAGTGTGGGGCCAGCAGATACAACAACGGCGGTTTGCCCTTTGTAACAGTCCTGTATATTACATAACGGAATTTCATGTGAAAGATAAGGAATATTGTTAATAATTGCACGTGTAACAGGATAGTACCTTGTTTTTGTATAATTACTATCAAGCATAATTGAGCCTATTAAAACGCTCAGTTCTTTTTTGTCTGTTTCAATCTGCTCTTTAAAGAGTTTTAGATATGACGGCAAGCAGTGTAAAGTAGGATAATTTTCAAACCCCATGTGATTTCTTAGAATTTCATTAAGTGCATTCTTAGTTATTGCAACGTAAACATTTTGTTTTGACAGTTCGTTTGAAAAGTCTACTAATGTAAAAGCAGTTTTAAGAATATCCAGATTTGGTTCGTAAAGAATAACTGTTCCCTTGGAATTAATTGCTGTGTATTGAAATAAATATCCGAGTCCAATCCCGTATATTATTTGAATAGATGCCGGTGTATTATTCATGTTATTAAAAATAAACTGTGCTTCACCAAGCGGGGATTTTTCATTATGAAAAAATATGCCATTGTATTCAAGATTAAAGCCGTTTGTATTTTTTACCTGCAGCGATTCTGTTATTTTGTGGTTTAAGATAATATTTTTTAAGTAGTTGCTTTTTAGTTCGTCAAGATTTTTTTCAAAAATGGTTTTAGGCTGCATACTTTAACCTTTCAGATTGTTAACTTTTCCGCTTAATTGTCCGCATGCGGCATCAATATCCGCTCCGCGCTCAAGTCTTACGGTTACTTTTTTGCCGGAGTGTTCAAGTATATATTTAAATTTCATAATATCGTTTTTAAGCGGTTTTTTGTAACCGGTTTCAGTTACCGGATTGTATGGAATGAGATTTACGTTGCACTTTATATCTTTTAAGAAGAAGGCAAGTTCTTTTGCTGACTCAAAAGTGTCGTTGAGATTGTGTATTAAAATGTATTCAATAGTTACTCGGTTGCCTGTTTTATCAACATAATTTATTAGGGCTTTTTTAAGCTCATCAATCGGATATTTCTTTTCAATAGGCATAATTTTACATCTTATGGAATGGTTTGGTGCGTGCAGCGAAATTGCCAGTGTTGATTGCAGGTTTAATTCTGCAAGATGATTTATTTGCGGGATAATGCCGCTTGTTGAGATAGTTATTCTTCTTGCACCTATGCGGAAATCATTGTTAAAGATTTCAAGCGCTTTCAGCACATTATCAAGATTTAATAACGGTTCGCCCTGCCCCATAAAAACTATATTTGTAACTTTTAACTTCGTGTCGCGCTGAATTGTTAAAACCTGTTCAATGATTTCTTTGTAATTAAGATTTCTTTTAAAACCCTGTTTGCCGGTCGCGCAGAAAGAACAGTTTACCGCACATCCGATCTGAGAGCTAACACACGCTGTGAGGTTTGCGCGGTTGTCAAATCTCATCAGCACGGTTTCAACACGTTCACCGTCAGGGTATTCTATAAGATATTTAATTGTGCCATCGGAACTAACCTGTTTTGAAACGACTTTTGTATCGGTTATGAGAAAATTATCTTTTAATGTTTGGCGGAAGTCTTTTCCAAGATCTGTCATTTCATCAAAACTTGAAACCGATTTTGTGTAAATCCAGTTGTGGATTTGTTTTGCACGGTATTTTGATGCGCCGAAAGCGTTTGTTATATTTTCTATTTCTTCTAATGATAATCCGGATAGTACTTCCATAGCTTAACTCAATTTGTTCTTATAAAATTCAATTAAATCCATTTTAGCATGGATAAGCATTGCAAGTTTGTTTGCTTCTTCCCGCCATTGATAATAACCGCAGGTTGAGGGTAAGATTTTAAGCGGATTGTACGGAAACTGTCTGCATATATCCGGACGGTTTTCATAATCCCCGCAGGTATTATCGTCTCTTAATTTAGGACAGTAATAAAAATAAACTTTTTTATCCTCTGCAAGCGAATCTAATAATTCAAAGTATTCGGGAAGCGCAGAACGTGCCTGAATTTCCGCAGGATACGGCACAAATACGGAAATAAACTGTGTTGCAAACTTATCTCCGCGGTTAGCCATTTTTTTCAGGTCTTCATAAGAGTGCTCAGACACTGCAAGCTTGCAGCATGCGCCGCATTTTGAACAGCTGTACTCTTCTTTTTTCAGCATAATGCTTTTTTGCATATTTTTGAGCGACTGTTTGTAATCGCTGTTTAAAAAAGCGATAAACTTAAGCTGCCAGTCTCTATACGGGCATTTTGCAGGAAAAGTATCAAAGATTGTAAAATTCAATGGCTTGTCTTTGCAGTTTACCGTGCATGAATTACAGGAAACGGAAGGCTTCATTTTATCGGCTTCCATTCGTATACTTTCAGCTGCCTGTATAAAAATTTTTCTGTAATTTTCTTTAAGGTCGTTATACTGTGCGTTGATTGCTTTGTTAAAACTAAACTCTTCCATAGCTATCATGCTACCATAAATTACCCGTGAGGGCAATGAAAGCGAGGAGTGTTGTATTTATACTGTTGAGGAAAAACAGGAGGTGAGATTTGATAAGTGAAAGAATTATTAACATCATCAATGAGCAGATTAACCGGGAATTTTATTCAGGGTATTTATATTTGTCAATCTCTGCTTATTTTAGGGAAATCGGTTTATTCGGTTTTGCACACAGAACAAAGGAGCAGGCGGCTGAAGAGATGGAACATGGAATGAAACTCTTTGGTTTTATAATTGACAGAAACGGAAAGGTAGAACTTAAACAAATTGCGACTCCGCAGTTTGAAATGGGGACGCCTGTCGAAATATATCAAAAAATCTATGAACACGAAAAAATGATAACAGAGGCAATAATGGATGTCGCAAGGTTTGCGGAAGAAGAATGCGACAGAACGACACTTTCGTTCATAGACTGGTATATAAATGAACAAATAGAGGAAGAACGTAACGCCCTTGATATTATAAAAAGACTGAAAGCCTTTGGAGACGATAGGGCATCGCTCTTCCTTATGGATAATGAATTAAATCAGTATTCAAGGAGTTAGTTTATTGCTCAACGACTTCGCGTTCTTTGTATCGAGCGCGTTTTGCATTGACTGCCGAACAAACCATATTAAGTTTTTGCGAGAGCATAAACATATTACGTTGAATTGTTGCTATATCGTTCATTGTCTCGAGCATTTTGTTCGGATCAACCATTGATGTAACATTTGTATGGTTGTCAACTTGTTCGTTTGCGTACTTTTTAACCAAAAGTTTGTCAATATAATCTCTTGCACCAACAGACATATTTTTAATTCCTCTTTTAAATTCCCCTGTATATATAAAAAGCAATTTTGTGTTTCAAAATTGCTTTTTGTTTACAAATTGTTAAGAATTATTTACAAAATATTTTGAAAGTTTTGTACCACATAGTCCTGTAACCTTTTACTACTGTTTAAATAATTTCTAATATAACAAATTATTAAAATAGATTATCTTAAAAAAAATTAAGAGAATAATTTTATCGGGGGCTATGCACCCCCGAAC
>CALUTH010000019.1 GCA_944323635.1 Candidatus Gastranaerophilales bacterium | reverse complement strand
GTTGGAATCTTCCGGTATGAAAAAACTGGTAAGAGATTTGAAGCCTGACGTATTTGAAGATTTGGGCGCTCTTGTCGCTCTTTTCCGTCCGGGTCCGTTAGGGTCAGGTATGGTGTCTGACTTCGTTGAACGTAAGCACGGACGTCAAAAAATTACATATGCGCACCCGTTATTGGAACCTGTCCTTAAAGATACTTACGGGACAATTGTTTATCAGGAACAGATTATGAAAATTTTTCAGGTTCTTGCGGACTATACACTCGGTCAGGCAGATATGGTTCGCCGTATGATGGGTAAAAAGAAACTGGAAGAGATGGCGGCACAGAAGGAAAAGTTTATTACAAATTCCGCGCGCCACGGTATGAGTGCAAAAGACGCGGCGGCGCTCTTTGAACAAATAGAAAAGTTTGCATCATACTGCTTTAACCGGTCTCACTCCGCAGCCTACGCGTTTGTTGCATACCAAACTGCGTACTTAAAATGCCATTATCCGGTTGAATACCTTGCATCACTCCTTTCGTCCGTTGCAGGCGATCAGGATAAAACGCAGTCATATATTGAAGAGGCTCAGAAATACGGTATAAGGGTTCTTCCGCCCGATATTAACAAGTCTTTCCTTGAATATACACCGGACGGGCATGATATAAGATTCGGTCTTGCAGCTATTAAGCAAGTTGGTGAAGGTGTTGTGGAAGAAATTATTAAAGAGCGTGAAGCAAACGGTGAGTTTAAAAATATTTTTGATTTCTGTAAGCGTCTTGATACAAAACTGGTTAATAAACGCCTCCTTGAAGGGCTGATTAAAGCGGGGGCTTTTTCAAATATTGAAAAAAGCAGAAAACAGCTTCTTGATAATATGGAGTATATTCTCTCATCGACCGCAAAAGAAGCAAAAGAAAAAGCAATGGGGCAGGTAAGCCTGTTTGCAGCAATGGGCGGTGATGACGGGTTCAGTCAGACCGTTTATCAACTTGGCGGCTCGGATGAAGAATTTGATGACAAGCAGATACAATCGTTTGAAAAAGAATTTCTCGGGTTTTACGTAACCTCGCACCCGTTGTTTAGTATAAGGGATAAACTTCCGTTTTTAATGACGCACAAAATCTCGGAATTAAAGGATATGAAGGCGGATGAGTCTGTAACAATCTGCGGGCTTATTACGACTGCAAGACAAATTCCGACTAAAAAAGACCCGACAAAGTTCTTGCGGTTTATGACTTTAGAGGATTTGACGGGAAAAGTAGAGGTTGTTTGTTTTAATAATAAGCTGGCAGAATATGGTGAAATGCTCCAGCCCGAACAAAAAGTTATCATATCCGGCAAAGTTCAGCACCGCGAAGAGGATCAGACGAGTGTTATTATTGACAGTGTTAAAACTGTCGAAAATTCTAACCTTGTTACTGTCAATCTTCTTGATGAATTTAAGTATGAAGAGCTTTGCGCGCTTAAAAATATCCTCGTTGAATACCACGGTTCTGACCCTGTTGTTGTATCACCCTGTGATGAGGAGTGCAAAATTTTGACTGCATCAATGTTCTGGGTCAATTCTTCAAATGATATGGTTAACAAAATAAACCACGTATTTAAAGATAAAGTCGCCGTTTCTATTAAGTCTATGGACAAATAATTTAAATCATCTGTTGGTATGATGCCACGTGTAAAAATACGGCAAATAATATCCTGCATAAATATTATTTTCCATGCCTCATACAAAAACCTCTTGATTTTTTGAAAGGCATGCCGGGCATGGATTTGAGGGGAAAAATTAATCTAAAGGTGTACATCTTTTTATTTATGTCAATCCTCCCAAAAATCAATCTTGATGTGGATGTAGAGCTCATCTAAAAGGTTGTAATATTTTTAGTGTAGATAATTAAATAATTTTTTTTGAGGAGAGAGGGTATAGTATGAGACGTGAGTTCAAACAGAAATCAAGTGTTCTTTTGATTGATGACAATTACGAACACGTGAACGGTATTAAGGAGCTTTTAAATTTAGAAGGCACATTTAATGTTATCAGTGCGGCAACAAGTGTTAATGTCGGTGTTACATTAATTAAACGCCACAATCCGGATATTGTAATTCTTGATATGAATATGCCTGAAAGAGATGGTTTACAGGCTCTGCAAGATATTGAAAATCTCGGGCTCGGAACAAAAGTTCTTGTTTTAAGCGGGTATGATGACGCCGATTTGATTTTCAGAGCAATGAAACTGGGTGCAAAGGGTTATATCTTAAAAACTATGGCATCCGCACAGTTGATTTATGCAATAGAAGAAGTACTTTCCGGTAAAATTTATCTTCCGCTTGCTATTTCTTCAAGATTTTTTGAGTATTTCCAAAAAACATTCCGTGACGAGGCTGCAAACGAAGTTAAAGAAGAAAACTTCCTTGATGCGCTTACGCACAGAGAAGAAGAAGTCCTTGAACTTTTGACACAGGGGATAACTTACAAGGGCGTTGCAAATAAATTGTTTATATCGGAAACAACCGTAAAAACCCACGTTAACAATATTTTCCAAAAATTACAGGTTAACGACAGAACGCAGGCTGTTTTATACGCTATTAACAACGGGTTTTTAAATAAAAAAGTTAAGATTAAATTATAATAATGAAAAGAGTAGTACCGAAAAAGAATTTATTAAAAAACCTTATTTTCCTGCAAGAGAATAAGACGATAACCAGACGCACGGTGGAGGGAATGTTCAGAGCTTTTGTAGAACCGATTTTGAACTCTCCTCAGGAAGGTTTGGTCGTATACAGGCTGTTGGATAAAACTCCTTATCAAGGGTTAATAAGCAGGTTGAAGTATATTGACGTCAAACTTATTGATTATACAAAAGAAACGGCTTACAAACAGGATGTCTGGGAAGAAACGGAATTTCTCTGTATTTTAACCCAGCGTTACGGTATTGTTTTTATCTGGGATTTCTCTCTTGATGCCGTTGACGGTTATGCGGGCTACTACCTGAAATTTAATTCAAGACTTCTTGATGACGGGTTTAATGTAATAAACGATAATTCAAAAATCAGTCTGAAAAAGTATATGGAAAAATTCCGCCCGGACAGACGGGATAACGATATGCTTAACAGTGTAATGCTAAACCTTTTTGACATGTATAACTCACAGACGCAGGAGGTTATAGCGGTTGACCTTGAACGCGAGGAAATGGACAAAACCATGGACGCGCAGACAGGGTACGACAAAAAGACCCGTTATATTGCGCACGAAATCAAAAACCAGTTGTCTATATGCGAACTTTATGCACAAATTATCCGCAAATATTGCGAAAAACATAATGTGGAAAGTGAAACAATAGAAAACGCGGTAAACAGTATTATTAAATCTGTTGCGATGGCTAATAACAACTTGATTTCACTCAAAACGGTTGATGAAAATAAACTTGAGCCGTGTAAAGTAAAAGACCTCGTTAATGATGCGGTTTCGCTTGCAGGTGTTTATCTTGAAGGGAAAAATATCAAACTTAATGTTGAAAATGATATTGAAGATGAGATTCTTGCGGATAAAAACAAATTTGTTTCCGTTTTGATTAATCTCATAAAAAATGCGGCAGAGGCGTTTAATACCGGAGAGATTGACGGTGGCGAGGAAGAAATAAAAGATAGAAATATAACAATTCTCACAGTGCGTGAAGATATGTTTGCAAAAATTCGTATATCAAATAACGGACATCCGGTTAAGGAACCTGAAAAAATATTTGATGAAGGATATACGACAAAAGCGTCGGGCAGCGGTTTTGGGCTTGTTATTTGTAAAAAAGATGTAGAAGACCAGTTCGGGCAAATAAAACTGGTTAAGTCTGACGAGGGCTCTACAGAGTTTGAAATATCAATGGGTATAGTTTAAATATCCGGAGGATAGGAGTATGAATTTAATAACATCAAATTCAATGGAATTAATGAAGCTTGGTATGGACGGGCTTATGGCACGTCAGAAAGCGGTTTCTGCCAACATCGCAAACGTTATGACGCCGGGGTATGTTCGTAAAGAAGTTGCTTTTGAAAGCCAATTGAACGAAATACGCGAGAGTGCAGACCTGCAGGATTATATTAAGGGGCAGAACAGTATAAAATATAATCCTAATTCAATAAATGAGTTTACAAGAGAAGTTCCTAAATACAGGATTCCAACGGTACAGGAAAAAGCGTATCTTCAATCTGATATAATGGCGGAGTTTGAGCCGCAGATAGTGGATGATATTTATAACGGACCTTCTACTGACGGAAATAATGTGGAATTAGAAAAAGAAATGATGGACTTGTCTAAAACAGGTACAAAATATCTTGTTTTATCAAACCTTGAAAGCCGTGCATATCAGGGAGTTTCTGAAATTATAAGAGGCGGTCAATAGGTATAAGCGGGAGGTATAAAAATGAGTTTTAGTGCATTTGATATAGCGGGATCCGGTATGATGGCGCAGCGTATTAAAATGGATACGGTTGCCAGTAATATTGCAAACGTTAATACTACCAGAAACCCTGACGGGTCTCCCGGTGTTTATATAAAGAAGAATGTCTCATTTAAAGCTATTTATGAAGACAATCTTTCGCGCGGACCGCAGAATTTCGGCTCTAACTCGGTTGATGCGGAATTTGACCCGTCTACCGGCAATATGATGCTGAATACGGGTATTGCCCTTAATACCGGTATGATTTCAAGCGGGGTTGAAGTTGATCAGATTTACGATTCAGAAAACGGTGTAAAAACGCTTTATGACCCGTCCCATCCGGATGCTGATGCGGAGGGATATGTGAATGTTCCTAATATCAATATTGTTGAAGAAATGGTTGATATGATTGCTGCTTCCCGTGCTTATGAGGCAAACGCAACCGTTGCAACGAACGTTAATACAATGATCCAATCAGCAATGAATATTTAGGGATAAATATTATCACGCAGTTTTGCGGGAATAAGTTGAGGAGTATAATAAATGGAGATAACAAGTTTTTCGATGCCTGAGTACAGCAATTTAAATGCTGTCGACGACTATAATAAATTTCTTAAAGGACATGCTATGTTTGATGTTCAAAATCCGCAGGATTTTGACAATACACTTTTGTTTGAAGAAAAAAAATTATCAAAAGCAGAGCCGGAAAAGCCGTTTATTGAGCTTATGGGAAATGCGTTTGCAGATGGATTGAATTCTGTAGATAATGCAAGAAAAGCCTCTGAACGGGCAGAAGAAATATTTGCCGCAGGCGGAGACATAAGCGTGCACGAAGTTATGATTGCAGCAGAAAAGGCAAATTTGAGTACCCAGATGGCAATCCAAATCAGAAACAGAATTTTAAATACCTACACAGAGCTTAATCAAATGCAGCTTTGACGGATTGAGTAATTCTGCACGGATGATTTAAGTTCGATAATATACCAGTTAGCAGGGAGTGTTGCGCCCTGCTTTTTTATTATTTACTCAAATCTCCTACCCATCCTGTATTGAATTTTATTCAAGATTTTAGTAAAATAGATTGGTTAAATAATATTTCAAAAAGGAATTTAAGAATGAAAATACAGATGCAGGTTTTAATAGCATTAGGTTTAGGATTAAAAAGAAACTGGCATATTTTCTCCGGACTTATTCTCGGGGTCGTTGCCGGAATTTTCCTTCATAAATATAATCTTCACCAACATTACGTAATGACAATTTTAACGTTTGTTGGTGAATTATTTATAAGGCTTATTCAGATGGTTGTTATACCTCTTGTTATTTCGGCTATTATTATCGGGATTACAAGTATCGGGGATAACAAGCAGCTTGGTAAACTGGGCACAAAGATGATAGGGTACTATGCAGTAATCACTTTTGTCGCTGTTGCAATCGGAGCGGTTCTTTCCCTAGTCTTTAAACCCGGTCTAAGTGCATCACAGTATATAAGTGACTTTGCTGCAAGCGATATTCAGGCAACCGTTGCTGCTACTATTGAAGCACAGCGTGCTAATATTCTTAATATATTCCTTAACTTTATACCTAAAAATCCTCTGGAAGCGTTTGCATCCGGCAATATGGTAGCAATTATAGTTTTTGCGGTGATTTTTGCACTCGCTCTTGCAAAAACCGGCGAAATTAACCGCCCGTTTGTAAGCTTTTTTGAATCAATTTTTGCTGCAACAATGAAAGTAACGGACTGGATTATGTGCTTTGCAGCCCCCGGTGTTTTTGCACTTACCGCAGTAAATGTTTCATCGTTCGGACTTGATATATTCTCTAGTATTTCTAAATACATAGGTGTTATAACCCTCGGTTTCTTAATCCAGTTACTGATTGTTTATCCTGTTTTCTTAAGGATATTTTCCAAAGTTCCTGTCTGTATGCTTTATGCCGCAATAGCGGAAGCAATGATGGTAGCATTTGGTACGGCAAGCTCTTCTGCTACATTACCTTTAACAATAGCATGCTGTGAAAAACGCGGTATTTCACACAAGATTTCAAGTTTTGTACTCCCTCTGGGTGCTACTCTTAATATGGACGGTACGGCGTTATTACAAACTGTAGCTGTTATATTCCTTGCACAAGCATACAATGTTGCGCTTACACCATTCCTTATTTTGCAAATCTGTTTCCTTGCCGTTATCGCATCTTCTACCTGTGCGGGAATTCCCGGGGCGGGTTTAATTACAATTGCACTTATTTTAAACGGTATGGGCTTGTCTCCGGAACAACTTGTTGTAGGTTTTGGCTTCCTGCTTACGCTTGACAGGGTTACAGATATGCTCAGAACACTTGTTAATGTTACTTCAGATGCTGTTGTTGCCGCGGCTATTGCTGATAATGAGAATGAAATTAACTACGATTTGTTAAATAATCCGGAAGAATACAAAGAAATTATTTAGCCATGGAAGAACAAGTAATAGGTTTCTGGGGGTATCCTGATCCGGAATTAGTAAAAAAAATA
Source organism: Candidatus Gastranaerophilales bacterium (assembly GCA_944323635.1). Lineage (GTDB taxonomy): Bacteria > Cyanobacteriota > Vampirovibrionia > Gastranaerophilales > Gastranaerophilaceae > CALUTH01. The sequence goes on along the minus strand of CALUTH010000019.1, from coordinate 16,864 downwards.
CGTAACCAATATCCAAACTGCCGCTGGGTGGATTTGGATATTGATTTTGGAGCCCCTGACAAAGAAATTCTCCCTAAGTCTTATTGTAAAATAATCAAGAATATCATTAATAATTCATTTAACTTGAAACCTGTCAAAATCGCGGCCCCAATCGGCAAGGACAAGTGCGACAGCGGGTGGTTTGCGGCAAGGGTTTTGACTGATTTGGGGTTTGATTGTGAAACCTGTGTTTATGAAAAACTTGAACCCAAACGCCCTATAAGGGTTTGTACAAGTAACTTGCCGCTGGTTGAGAAGTTTAATACAATAATGAACAATATTCTGGATGGAGTGCCGGAGGGGGAGTATGTTCAGGTTAAACCGCAATTTGGCTTCTGGGGTGTTCCTCCGAATGATTATGAGATTCTAAAGCTTTTCCCCGATAATACACACCTGTACGGTTGGACGCGTTGTGTTGAAGCGGGGACGCCTGCGGATTTGGAATTGGAAATGCAGATTGATAAAGATGTGCCGACTGTGTTTTACGCGCAGGCTTTTTGCTCAAAAACACAGCTTGCCAAATACCTTGCAGACAAGTACAACGGGCTTTATATTGATGTAGATGATTATATAAATAATTCTATCAAAGCAAAAATCGAAGCTTTTTTGAGGTTAAGATGATTTATCTGGACGCGGGAACGACATATTCTAAAATAATTACAACGGGGAATGATACCTTTCCCGCAGAGTACTATGCGGGTGAACAGGCGAATAAAAAATACTACATAATCCCCTCATCAATTATTAAAACCCAAAATATCAAACCCGACCGCTCTTGCGGGCACATGAGTAATTCAAGTGAAAATGAGATTATAGCGCTGGCTAAAGGCTGTAAGGGGAAAGTAAGTGAGGACGCTACGGTCTTAGACCTTGGGAGCAGAGATGCAAAATGGATAAGGTTTAAGGATGGTAAGTTCCATGATATGGATTGGAATACTTCCTGCGCAAGTTCAACCGGTGCAACTGTTGAAATGCTTTTAAAATTCTATAATCTTAAAAGAGAGGACTTGGAATTTAATCCCGAAAAATTTGCCGTGACCTGCGGTATTTTTGGATTGGAAAAGATTATGGATGATATTTCAAACGGCGGCGAGGCAAAGACTTCCATCGCCAAGTTTATACACGGAATAGCATATAATGCGTGGGTTTTTGCTAAAAAGCCGGAAAAAATATACCTCTCAGGCGGCTTTTGTGATAATAAATGTTTTATTAATTCCATGGAGCAGTATTGTACTGTAATCCCGCTAGGGCGGTTTGTTCTGTGTGAGGGGTTGATTGATGGGTAATCTGATAACAGGTAAAAAGGGCGAAACAATTGCAGCGGGTTATCTTGCAAAGCAAGGATACAAAATTCTTGAAACTAACCGCCGCTTTTCACGTTTTTGTGAAATTGATATAATAGCCCTTGATAAAGATACACTTGTTTTTGTTGAAGTAAAGACAAGAAAAAATAACAGGCTTGGAATACCGTTTGAAGCGATTACAAAAACAAAATACGAACATATAAAAACAGGACTGTTTACGTATTTGAAAGAAAAACCTGAATATAAAAAATACAGAATTGACGCAATAGGAATTACTCTTGAGCCGGAATTAAAAATTAAGCACCTGAAAAATATTTAGGGGGGTAAATATTATGGAGAAAATATTTGAACGGGAAATGCCGGAGGTAAATATTTTAGGGGGAAATATCGGAAACATCAGGCGGTGAATATCGCTGATATTAGTTAATCTTTAAATATCGACTCCCTGCATCATTTGAACCAGAGTATTAACCGTTGTTTCCATTGAAACAATATCAGAGGTTCTCTGTTGTAAGAAAGCATTAATCTGCGGCATCATTTGAATAGCAATATCCAGACGCGGGTTTGTACCTGGCTGATACATCCCTACATCAATAAGGTCTTTGTTTTCTCTGTATAATGCCATTATTGCCCTTAGTTTTCCGGCGGCTTCCTTGTGTTCCGGTGTTACAATTGATGACATTAACCTTGAAATACTCCCCAGAACGTCAATCGCCGGATAATGGTTCATTTCTGCAACTTTTCTTGACAGGAAAATGTGACCGTCAACAATCCCCCTTACAATATCAACAATAGGATCTGAAATATCGTCCCCTTCCATCAATACCGTATAAAGTGCCGTAATGGAACCTTTGGGACTGTTGCCCGCTCTTTCAAGAACTTTTTGCAGCCATGAAAATATTGAAGGCGGATAACCTTTCATTGTCGGCGGTTCACCTACTGATAACCCTACTTCACGTCCTGCCATTGCACAACGGGTCACGGTGTCAGTCATTAAGAATACTTTTTTCCCTTGATCTCTAAAATATTCGCACACGGCTGTTGCAGCCATAAGACATTTTTGCCGGATTAATGGCGGCTGGTCTCCTGTTGAGCATACAAGTACGGAACGTTTCATACCTTCTTCGCCGAGAGCATCTTCTACAAATTCTTTAACTTCCCTTCCGCGTTCTCCGATTAGTGCAACAACGTTAACATCTGCGTCGGAATTTCTTGCAATCATACCCAGCAAGGTGCTTTTCCCGACCCCTGAGCCTGCAAATAGCCCTAAACGCTGACCACAGCCCATTGTCATACAGCTGTCTATTGCTCTGACACCTGTTGAAAAGATTTCTGTAATGATAGGACGTTCAAATGGTTCTGGTGCGGCTCCTTCAATAGGACGCCAGACTGCGCCTGTTGTATCAAGAGGCATACCATCAATGGGGTCGCCCAGAGGATTAATTATCCTTCCAAGCAAAAAATCTCCGACAGGTATAATTATTGGTTTACCGTTTGTCTGGACTAGGCACCCCTGCCCGATACCGGCGCCGTCATAGAGTAAAAGTAACTGTGCTACATCTCCTTTAAACGCTACAACTTCTGCGGGTTTCTTTTCGCCTGTATATGTTTCTATGTAGCATAAATCACCGATTTTAAGCCCCGGAAGTTTTACTTCTACCGTTAACCCGAGTAACTTTGAAACACTGCCTTTGTACTGATAAAGTTCGGTGTTTTGTAATTGATTATGGACTTTTGACTTTAGATTGTCTAAGTACTCTTGATCTACGCCTTCCATTATCTACCTTAGTAAACAGGAATATCAACCGGCTCCGTTAATTGAACGCCTATAACCTGTCCTTGTTTTAAATATACACTTTTACCTTTTCTGAACATATCGGCAATACTGTCGCCGATAAAATAGCCTGCCCCGCCGATTGCGCCGCCTATTGCACAGAACGGAGTTGTTAAATATTGTAATCCGGGCATTGTGTCTTCAGCGGACAAACCTACATCGACAGCATTACCTGTAATTTCTTTTGTTTTCTCCCAATTCTCCTGTACAGCCTCTCCGTATCCTAAAGACCCATAAATCCCGCCGTCTGCGGTCAGGTGTGTAATTCCGGTAAGTCCCATGGCTAAGGGTAACTGTCTGCCGCTCGGAGTTACTACGTGGTCAAAGTCAAGATAAAGTACCGCACCTTTAGAAAACCGTTTTGGCTGTGTGATTCCTCTTACACATCCTCTTACAACAGAGCCTGCAGGGAGTATTACATTTGCTCCCGAAACCTGTTCCGTTAAAAGCATTGCATTGAAATAATCTCCTTCAGAGTTTGTTCTTGTATCAATAGATGACAACAACTGTAGTGATAAAACTGTTCCCGCAGGTATCCGTTTTGTTTTTGCGTCTGCTTCAAACGGCGCTGCAAATACTGTATTTGCAAGCATTAAAAAAGTAAAAATTATAGTTAAAAATCTCATTTTATATAGCTCCTCCGTAATGGGATTATAGCACAATAACCGCATGGGGGCAATTATTGACGCTCATTTTCAAGCTTAGCAACTCTTTCTTTTAAATCGAGAAGTTCGTATTTAGTCCGATTAAGTTCGCAGGTGACAGGGTCAGGAATTCTGTTGTGCATCAACACTCCGTCAGAGTTATAGAATTTCTGTTTAACAACGCGTCCGGGAACACCTATGACCGTACAATGTTCGGGAACATCGTTTATAACAACGGAGCCTGCACCGATTCTTACGTAATCGCCTATTTCAATATTGCCGAGAACTTTTGCTCCAGCACCGACGATAACGCCGTTTCCGATTGTAGGGTGGCGTTTTACTTCATCTTTGCCCGTTCCTCCGAGAGTTACCTGCTGGTATATCAGTACATCATCTTTAACAATTGCTGTTTCACCGATTACAACCCCTTCTCCGTGATCTATAAAAAATCTTTTTCCTATCTGTGCGCCCGGATGAATTTCAATGCCCGTAATAATCCTTGTGAGATAGGTCATAAATCGTGGAATAAAAGGTATTTTCCAGCACCACAGCTTATGCGCTATCCTGTATGTAATAAGTGCGTGCAGTCCGGGGTAGCAAAAAATTACTTCAAGGATATTTCTTGCCGCAGGGTCTTTGTCATATATTACCTGTACATCTTCTTTTACACGTTCAATTGCCCTCTTGGTAAGGTCTTTAATTTTTTTTAGCATTGGAATAATTCTCCGGATAAATAACGTTCGCCAAAATCTGGAATTACTGTTACAATGGTTTTATCAGGGTTGCGCTTTGACAGTTCCTTTGCCGCGGCAAGGTTTGCGCCCGCAGAAATCCCGCCGAGGATACCTTTCGTTCTTGCAAGCTCCCGTGCTTCCTGTATGGCTAAGTCTCCTTTAACAGTGATAACTCCGTCAATTACATTTTTATCAAAAAGTTCCGGTACAAAATTTGCACCGATACCCTGAATTTTATGCGCCCCTGCAGTCCCTTTTGTGATAAGCGGGCTCTCAGCCGGCTCTACCCCGTAAACTTTAATATCCGGATTGAGTTTTTTTAATCCGATGGCAACTCCTGTTGCCGTTCCGCCGCTGCCGATTCCTGCAGTGAAAATGTCTACATTCCCGCCGGTTTGTTCCCATATTTCCTGCGAAGTTCCTTCAATATGAGCAAGAGTGTTGTTCGGATTGGAAAATTGCATTGGAATAAAGCTGTTTTTTATGCTTTTATGCAATTCTTCCGCCTTTTCTACCGCGCCTTGCATTCCTTCTGCCGCAGGTGTTAAAACTAATTCTGCACCGTAGGCTTTTATCATTTTTTTTCGTTCTTCCGTCATATTCACTGGCATAACAACGATTATTTTTAATCCCATAGCCGCACAGCACATTGCGAGTCCTATTCCGGTATTTCCGCTTGTTGGCTCAATTACGGTGGTATCGGTATTTATAAGCCCTTCTTCTTTTGCTTTTTTCAGCATATACAAAGATGCTCTGTCTTTTATTGAACTTGAGGGATTAAAGAATTCCAGTTTCAAAAGTATCCTGTTATTATACTTTACAATCGGAGTGTTACCGATTAATTCCGTTATATCATTAAAAATCAAAAATAAATCCTCGCTCTATATTTATGATTATACCACCAGCCTAATGTATACAGCAAGCTAATTTGTCTTTGAGGATTCTTGCCGCATCAATAAGCGGATCAATACTTGTGGAGTATGGCGGTGCGTAAGTCATATCCGCATCGTTTAGTTCTTCCACAGTCATTCCGCGTATAAGTCCTGTTGACAGAGTATTTATTCTTTTGTCGGCATCTCCCGAGCCTACTGACTGTGCCCCGAGAATTTTGTGTGAACGTCTGTCTGCAATTAGTTTCAGAGTAACATAACCGACAGTCGGCATATAGTTTGCTTTATCCCGTTTTGTAACTATTGCAGTAACTACATCATATCCGAGACTTTCTGCTACTTTACTGCTTAAACCTGTTCTGGACATAGTCATGTCCATAAATCGTGTAACTGCAGAGCCAAGTACCCCTTCAAAATCATCTACCGTTCCGCACATGTTAAGCGCTGCGCAGCGTCCTTCTTTGTTTGCGGTAGAACCGAGAGGTATCCACATAGGGGTATCCGAAATCATATTAATTTTTTCAACGCAGTCTCCCGCCGCATAAATATCCGGAATATTTGTAAGCATTCTGCTGTTAACTTTTATTGCCCCTGTCTGACCGAGTTCTATACCGCACTCTTTTGCAAGATTTACAACAGGTTTTACACCGCTGCAGATTACTGCCATTTCCGTATTTATAATCTGTCCGTCGGTTAATTTTACACCCGCAATTTCCTTTTCACCGATAAATTCGCTGACTTCTGCATATGTTATTATATTAATTTTGTCTCCGTAAGTTTTTAAAATATAAGCCGAAATAAGAGATGCAATATCTTCATCAAAAGTGTTCATTATACTGAAGCCCTTTTCAAGCATAGTGATAGATAACCCGTTTTGTAAAAAAGCTTCCAAAAGTTCAAGCCCTATATACCCTCCGCCGATAATAACGGCATGTCTTGAGGCAAGCATTGTATTTCTTATATTTATACCATCGTTCAGGGTTTTTAGTGTAAAAACTTTCTTAAGATTAATATTTTTAATATCCGGGATATATGGTTCCGCTCCCGTTGCGATAAGGAGTTTGTCATAGCCGGTGTCAAAACTTTCTTCTGTTTCCAAATTCGTTACATGTATTTTATGCTCATCCGGATTAATAGAGTTTACATTGTGCTTATTAAAAACTTTTATTCCTTTACTTTCAAAATCAGAGATAGTCCTTATTATAAGTTTTGAGGCATCCTCAAAATTCCCTTCAATATAATATGGAAGTCCGCAGGCAGAGTAAGAAATATTTTCTTCTCTTGTATAAATAATAACCTCGGCATCGGGTAATAGTCTTTTTGATTTTGCAGCGGCTTTGGCTCCTGCCGCAACTGCACCTATAATAACGATTTTCATACTTATATTTTGTATCAAATTCGTTATAATAAATTCCACACCATGAGTAGTCCTATACACCATAAATTAATTTTTGGCAATAGCCGTGGTGGGTAATAGAAAAATGCTTACATACAATTTATTCTATTAATACCAAATAAAAGTATTATTTTAGAAATAAAAGATAGTAAAAATGATATTTGTTTAGAGATAGAAAGGCGGTAAGTATGAGGAAAAAAATTAGCTTGAGTGATGGTGAACTTAAAAAACTAAATGATTTGGCTTCTGACGAATCGCTTTATTTAAAGTGTAAAAATTCAACGATGAAAGATCTTACAATCAGGAGTCTTATGGAAAAGTTTGACGTATTCTCTCTGGAAAATATTTTAAGAAATGCGTATTGCTATGGATTTATAGAATTTAAAGATAAAAAATATCAAGATAAAATTTTTTCTCTTGCAGCAAAACAAAATAAGCAGTATTGTAAATTTAGAGATGTTATTCTGCAGATAGGTTTTGAGTGCCCTGAAGACCTGTGTTATTTTTATTTTGATATTTATAAACTAAAACAGGATAAACTTGATGAAAGTATAAGAGCTACTGTTGGAGAATTGTTAGCATCTGATAAAATTAATAAATACTTAAATAAATACAAAGATTTTATCGCATCCCTCAGTGTTGTTGAACGGAAAAAATTTATTCAAATATACAGACAGCTTATTGCGGTAAAGGAAAACAATAAAATTTCACTGGAGATGAAGACCTTGTTTAACAGCAGTATAGCAGGTATTGCGTGTCAGATTAGAAACTATATCGATGATGTTTTTCCTATTTTTATAATAGATTTGCTTGACGAAGATGAACTTTGTTTTGTAGAATTTCTTGCAAAAGAGGGGAACGGGATAGATTATATTTTAAAACATAACAAAACTGCAGGCTGGTTGAAGAGGACGGAAAACAGGCTTGTCAGCAAGTGCGCTACAAAAAATCTGAGTGAACTGACAACACTTTATTTGATAGAAAAAAACTATCAGGCAGATAACAGAGCGTATTTGAATTTGCTATTAAATATAAATATTGATAATGTTCTTAAAAATTTAAAATTAATTTCAAGGCTTATAATAAGAAATAATAAGGCAAGAGTAGAGCAAATTATGGTAAGCCTTAATGAACTCAGGGTAAGCAAAAGAGAAACGGTTGTAACTTCACAGCATTACAAACAGCTTACAAAATTATTAAATGAAGCACTCAGTCATAATATAATTTAGAAGGTTCTGATTAATTCCTCTATGCGAAACGCAGAACGCCCGTCACCATAAGGGTTTTGAACCTTTAATCGGGTTTGTTCTTTCGGGCGGGAGAGTATTTTTTCGCTCTCTGTAATGATTTTATCGTAATCTGCGCCTGCAAGAACGGACACTCCGGCTGCGACACCCTCTTTACGCTCGGTTTCATATCTTAGCACTATAACAGGACATCCGAACGTGGGGGCTTCTTCCTGAATGCCGCCGGAGTCTGACAGTATTAAATGTGCTCCTTTCATAAGGTACACAAGTTTCGGGTAATCAAGCGGCGGGAGAAGTTTTACATTGGAATATCCTTCAAACGCCGTTTCAATTTTTGATTTAACATTCGGGTTCGGGTGAACCGGAATTACAAATGTAAAATCAGAATATTTTTTAACTAAGTCTGTTATTGCCCGTATAATACTGTTCAGTCTTTCACCATGATTTTCTCTTCTATGTACGGTAATTAATACAAGCTTTTCGGTTTTAATATTTTTACTTTCAAAAAAGTCTCTGCTTTCTTCAAGTACATTTTTCGACAGGCATGAAAGTGCATCAATCACAGTATTTCCTACAACATGAATAGATGCGGGGTTAATATTTTCTTTTAACAGTGCATCGCGGTTTGCTGTTGTCGGTGCAAAATTTATATCTGTTATTCTTGAAACCATCTGGCGTATGCCTTCTTCGGGGAAAGGTTCAAATTTATCATAAGAACGCAGACCCGCTTCTACGTGTAAAACGGGAATCTTGTGATAAAAACTTGTCAATGCGCCGCATAAAACGGTCATTGTATCCCCCTGAACAACAGTGGCGTTGATTGTTTCTTTTTTGTAAACCTCATCAAGTGCATTCATGATTCTTGACTGGACTTCATTCAATGACTGGTTATCCCGCATTGCATCAAGATTGTAATCCGATTTAAGTCCGAAATACCCTAAAGTTTGATTAGAAAGCTCTTTCTGCTGCTCTGTGTTTATTATTATTACTTTATACCGGTCAGGGTATTTTTTTAATTCTATTATAACCGGGGCAAGCTTAATAACTTCAGGGCGTGTCCCGAATACAAAGGCTATATTTTTCATACCGTTATTATAAACTAAACAGAAACGGGGGTAAATATATTGGTTAATACACATATATTTTTTTAATATTCTTAAAAAGAGTCATAATGTTATCTCGAATTAGTATCCACTGCTGTTTCAAATAATTATTGTAATAGATTTACCGGGGGCTATGCACCCCCGTACCCCGCACCAAGTTTCTTTCTTTTTGTTGCGATGCAAAAAGAAAGAAACTTGGACAAAGAAAGAAAAAACACGCTCCCAAATACAGTCTCTAAACTCAACCAAAGCCTCGTTAACTCGCTGCGCTCAGACAAAACGAGGCTTGTTGCTGTTTCGTTAAGAGACTGTATGAAAAAAAATTTGGTGTGTTTTTAGTGTAACTTGCTATATAAGTTTTGGGGTATGGTGATAAATATTTTATCCGAACAATCTTTCCCAGAAACTCTTTTTTGATTCAAGTGTTTCAATTCTTGCCGAGAGTTTTTTGTTTTCATCCAGCAGTTCAGCTATTTGTTTGGAAAGAATTTCGTTGTCCTTCTTATATCCGCCTGCTTCAATTAAATTCTGTGCAAAATCGGATTCCCTAATATCGTCGCTGATTTTTTTTGCAACAGCCTCCGCCAGCATCTGTAATGTCTGAGAACTTATATCAAGCGTCAGGTTTCGCAATTTTTGCGGTCTCTCTGTCTCTTGAACCTGTACGGCATTACCTTCAGGAACGATTGCCGCTGCGGGCTGTACGGCTGCGGGTTGTTCTGCGGTTTCTTTTTTGTCGTCAAGTTTTTCGGCAATTGTTTCGTCAGGATACCCCTGTGCTTTTAATGATATGCCGCGTCTGATTTTTTTTACCGAAATATCGTCATAATATTCAACGCCGTTTTCATCTTCATAAACCGCGTCGATTTTCCAGTCTGAAATAAATATTTCCAGCGATTTAAGATCTATAAAATAGTTTTCGGAACTTAATTTTTTTAGTATGTCGTCTTTTGATAACATTTGATTCCCTTATCTTTTAAGACTGCGTTCAATGTCTCTGTTTTGAGTTTTCTTCATCAAAGTTTCGCGTTTGTCGTACAGTTTTTTACCCTTGCCCAGTCCTAATTCAAGTTTAGCAAATCCTTTTGATAAAAACAATTCTAAAGGTACAATTGTAAAGCCGTCTTTTTTTATTTTTATTTCAATTTTCAGTATTTCTTTTTTGTTTAAAAGCAGTTTTCTAACTCTGTCAGGCTTGTGATTAAAGCGGTTGCCCTGATCGTAGGGAGAAATGTGCGAATTGTATAAAAAAATCTCCCCGTTTTCAATTTTAGCAAAACTGTCTTTCAGATTTATTCCTCCGCGGCGGATGGATTTTATCTCTGTCCCGGTCAAAACAATTCCGGCTATATACTTTTCTGAAATAATATAGTCGTGAAAGGCTTTTCTGTTGTTAGAGATTACTTTTCTTTCCATACTGGGATTATAATTCAAAATCAAACTGTTGCCAACACCCGCAGCCGGATTATACTTCAAGGTCAATATCTTTAATCTGTCTCAAATGCCAGATTAATCCGTTAAGTGCGTATTCGTAACTCTTTCGTCCGAAACCCACAACCTGCGCAATTGAAACCCCTGAAATCATTGACACATGTCTGAACTCTTCCCTTGAATGTATGTTTGTCATATGAACTTCAACCGTCGGAATATTTACTGCCGCAATCGCGTCTCTTATTGCAACGCTTGTGTGCGTAAAACCGCCCGCGTTGATAATAATTCCGTCATAATTCCCGAGCGCGGACTGGATTTTGTCAATAATTTCACCTTCATGGTTGCTTTGGTAGCATTCAAGTTTTGCATTTTCTCCTGATGCAATTTTTATTAAATCCGCTTCGATATCCGCAAGTGTTGTATTCCCGTATTTTTGCGGCTCCCTTACTCCTAAAAGGTTTAAATTCGGCCCGTTTATTAAAAGCAGTTTCATACTCCCCTCCGATTATTATTTTGTTTTTATTGTTAATTTATTATACAATATAACCGTATAGTTGAAAAGTAAGGATGTTTTTATGAGATGGTATGATAATGACCCGATATTAAAAGAGGCGCTTGAGCTTTTGAAGTTACAGCCCGAGGAAACCAAAAACGAGGCTGCAAATTTTATGCTTAAACTTCAGGAAGAGGTTGCGGGCGAAGTTATTGAAAGGGTTTACGATATTATGAATACTTATCAGGGTAAAGGAAACCGCTGGTATGATAACGACCCTGTAATGATGAAGGGGATTGAACTTTTGAGAAACGCTCCGCCGAAAACACAGCGTATTGCTGCGCTAAAACTCCTTATTGCACTTGAACAAAACAGTTTTGATGAAGTATAGGTTTATGAAGGACGTACAAAATCTGGCAGATGACAGAGGGGTAACAATCCAGAAGGTCGGGATAAAGAATTTGGATTTCCCGCTGATTATACAGAGAAAAGATAAAGATAACATTGTTGTATCCGCAAAAGTGACCGCGGGAGTATCGCTCCCTGCGCACTATAAGGGTACGCACATGTCGCGTTTTGTTGAGATACTGAACGACTGGCGCAATAAGAAACTAATCGGAGTCGATATTCAAGGGTGTGTTCAGGCAATGGTTGAACATCTTAACGCAAAATGCGGATATTTAAAATTCAAGTTCAAATATTTTATAGACAAAAAATCCCCAGTAACCGGTATATCCGCGCCTCTCTGCTATGACTGTTCCTTTGAAGGTGTACTCGAAAACTATGGCGAAGAGGATGAGGAATATACTTTTTACCTCGGAGTGAAGGTTCCGGTCACAACGCTCTGCCCTTGTTCAAAAGAAATTTCCGATTACGGCGCGCATAATCAAAGGGCGATAGTAAAAGTCAAAGTTACCTATGAGCCTGACGAACATATATGGATAGAAGATCTGGTCAAGACGGTAGAAGGCTGTGCATCTTGCGAACTTTATCCGCTGCTTAAGCGCGAAGATGAAAAATTCGTAACCGAAAAAGCGTATAATAACCCAAGGTTTGTAGAAGATTTGCTGCGCGATGTTGTTCTTAAACTGCGGAATAATGATATAATTGACCGGTTTGAAGTTGAGTGCGAAGCTTTTGAAAGTATCCACAACCACTCTGCCTGGGCATACCAGTCCGAGGGGTAGTGAAATACCGTTGCTCCGAATAATTTATTTAACATTATTCGAATAACGGTATATATTTTATCGGGGGCTATGCACCCCCGTACCCCGCACCATATTTCTTTCTTGTCTTGGATTGCTCGCATTAAACGGGTACGCTTACGCTTTCACCCTCTGCTCGCAATCCGCTTTATTGCGATGAAAAAAGAAAGAAACTTGGACAAAGAAAGAAAAACTACGCTCCCAAATACAGTTTCTAAACTCAACCCAAGGCAAAATAACTCGCTGCGCTCAAACAGCGTGAGGCGGCAGAGGGCGGAACGGTCAAGGCGATGAGCCTTGCCGTGCAGACCCGTTTATCGCCGCCGAACAAGAGAAATTTTGCCCTGCTATTGTTTCGTTAAGAAACTGTAGGAAAAACGGAATGATAAATTTCAAATTTATCAGGGATAGTGTGGAAGGCTATGAGTGTATGTTTTAACTATTTATTTTGCTTTTCCGAGGGCTTCTGCCTTTTGAGTGGTTTGTTTTATTAATTCTGCAAAAATCTCATCAGTGTGGATTTCGTTCATATAATCAACCCCGACAGCGGTGCATCCGCCCTTGGTTGCGACATTTGCAATCAGCGCTTCTACCGGAATATCTGACTGCTCAATCATTTTGGCAGAACCGACAGCGGTTTTAAGTGCAAAATTGAGCGCCTTGTCATATTCCAAACCAAGTTTTGACGCACCGAGCGCCATTTCATTTATTATTTTATAGAAAAATGCCGGTCCCGAGCCTGAAAGCGCAGTCACTATATCAATTTGTTTTTCTTCTATGTCAATGCAGGTGCCGATATTTTTAAGCATTGACTTAACACTGTTTACCTGTTCTTCGTTTGCATATTTGCCTTTTGCAACGCCGAAAACTCCTTCCCCGATGAGTGCGGGTGTATTTGGCATAATCCTTATTACCGATACTTTGCCGCCTGATACTTCTTCAATCTGCGCGGTGGTTACACCAGCTGCAACGGATACCAGAATTTTGTTTGTACCGGCAATTTCATCCTTGATATTTTTTACACATTCTAAGATGTATTGAGGTTTAAGCGCCATAAAAATTATATCCGCAGATTTAGCGGCGGATTTTGCGTCTGTCGTAACATTAATCCCGAGACGTTTTGATGCTGATTGAGCAATTTCTTCGTTTGCTTCAACTCCGATAATGTTAGTGAAACCTGATTTTAAAACGCCTGAAATTATTGCGCTGCCCATTTTCCCGCAGCCGATAAACCCGATTTTATTAATATTACTTAACATCTCTTCTCCCTTTAGTGTTGACTATCTGTAATTTTTTAATTATTATACTTATATTATAAGAAAAATTAGCTGAAAAGGAAATAGAACAATGAGACGTACACTAGAAGGAACAAAAGTAAAAAGACAGCACGTAAGCGGTTTCCGTGCAAGAATGTCTACTCCCGGCGGTCAGGAAGTTTTGAACAGACGCAGAGCAAAGGGCAGACATAAACTTGCTATTACTGCAAAAGAACGCGCGTAGATTATAACGCATGTTATAGTATAAATATTTAAACAACAGGGGCTGAAATATCAGCCTCTGTTGTTGTGTTCGTGTATCATCTCTCTCCGGTCAGGCGGATTTTCTTGCTGTTTCCCTCCCCAACGGAGAGCCCCCGCAGGAGAGGGGTGAGGGGTACCCCTCTAATAATTAAACAACCAGTTTAGTCCGTCGGGCTGCGGCCAATTGACTTTTGAAAAATCTAATATCTGACCGGGCTGAATCTTGGACGGGTCATCAATACCCAGTTGTTTTGCTATATCATTACCAAAATCTTTGATATACTCATTAATAGCCTCTTTTTTACGTGAATCATCCCAATCGGTCTTTTTGCCTAACCTCTCGATAATAGACGGATTTGCGAGGATTTTGTCCATTATTATATTGTAGAATCTGTCCCCTGATTCTATTAAATGATAATCAGCTTTAACTTCATCAGGCAGATACTCCATTCCATTTTTTATTATATCAATCTGAACTGCTGTGGGATTTGCCGGAATTGACGGGATAAACTTTGTATCAAAAGTTTCTTTATCCATTTCACCTTTAGAGCGCGCAAGGAGATAGAACGCATCCTCGGGTTTTATTTCCTCCCAGTGTTCGTTCAGGAACGATACAGAAAGCTGCGGGATGGCATGATGATATGCCATTCCGTTTTTGTCCCAACTCCGCGGAAGGTTATTAAACGCTTTAAACCTAACCTCATCCGGTGAATTTAGACTATATTGATATTTGTAGCCTATCAGCATTCTGTAAACATCAGGGTACCCGTAGGATTTTCTAAACTCTTTATCCAGTGCCATATTATAGATTTTTTCCCACTGTTCGGGTTTTAAATCAGTGCCCTCCAGCCTGTTAATTATTCCTGCATCTTTTGTATCTATAATTGCATTTTGGAGGGTTTCATCTTCGTAGAGTACACCTTCAGTTGCGGCAAACGCTGCTGCTTGACGAACTTCAAGCGGTTTATCTTTATTACTTATTGTTTCTGTTAGTTTTGTGATAATCTCAGCCTTTCGCTCATCAGAGATTTCCGGTTCGGCTCTCCACTCACCGTCTTTGTCATAGTAAGCAATCTCCGAGTACAATTCGCGTAATCCTAGCAGTTCTTCCTGCAATGCTTTTGTTTCATCTTCGGTTTCTATATCATAAATTTTTTGATCTCCAATGCCTGTAGACCCTAAATCCATATTCATATCAACATTTACATTGTATTTGCCGTCTTTCTGCTTCGCAATATAACTTACCATACACCATGTGTCATCTTGCTTTAGCTCTATCACTTGCTCGCTTATCGAATCACGCTCTTGGGTGCCATTATAATACTCAATATCAGCTATCCTTGTACCATCCTGCCGGTATGTGTATTTACTTTCCCGGTCAAGTACTTCTTCTTCATTATACAACTGCCAACGCACCTCCAGCCCTTCGGAGTTATAATCGGTAATCCGAAGCAATTTGCCGTCTTGCTTATACTTATCAGTAACCGTATAGCTGTTATCTTCTTTGTAACTATAGGTCGAAACGACGTCAGAAGCTGTTATATCTTCCTCTATAATTCGCCCGTCAGAATCACGTTTGGTAACTTTTTTAACTTCCTCACCTTCTTTTTCTGTCCAGACAGAACCGTTTTCTGAGTACTCAACAGTGGTAGTCTTACTTCCTTCAACAGAGCTTGTAAGTTTGCCTTCTGCATTATAGTTTTCTGTTTTTACAAGTTTATTATCCTTATCATAGATTTCTTTCTTATAGGATTTATCTTCATTTATTGTAACAACTGATTTACCGTCATAAACACCTTCTTTAAATGTTTCTGTTGTAACAACTGTTTCATCTTCGTTCTTAGTAACGCGCTCGCCGGTAAATAACGTGCCGTCGGTATTGTGGAGTTTGTTATCCGTACCTGTATATGTGCCGTCTTTGTTTATTGATTTAACGTCGGGCAGTGCTTTAAAGTCACCTGTCTCATCGTCCCATTGGTAGTGGGTCTTAGTTTTCTCATCATAAAATGTTCCGTCATGTGCTGTTGCGCGATAGCCTTTTTCCTGCGCAGCCTGTGCAATTTCTTCCTGTGTCTTACCCTCACCGGTAGGCGGTGTTTCGGTTTCCGCTGCCGGAGGTTCGGTCCCTGCTGCCGGAGGTTCAGTCCCTGCTGTCGGAGGTTCGGTCCCTGCTGTCGGAGGTTCAGTCCCTGCTGCCGGAGGTTCGGTCCCTGCTGCCGGAGGTTCAGTTTCCGCTGCCGGAGGTTCGGTCCCTGCTGCCGGAGGTTCGGTCCCTGCTGCCGGAGGTTCAGTCCCTGCTGCCGGAGGTTCGGTCCCTGCTGCCGGCGCTGCCTCACCAAGAATTCTATTTTTTACGCCCTCGCTTACCTGCATGGTATCAAGGAGTGCTTCCATTTCCGATTTCGAAAACTCAATGTTTCCTTCGTGCACAACAAAATTGCGGTGCCAATCGTTGCGTTCTGTCCCTCCTGAAAAAATTGAGCCCTTATTATCCGTTTCCCGCTGATTGTTTAGTTCAACCAGTTTATCAAGTGTTGCATTCCATACAGAGCCCTTCACATTCTCGCCTGCGTCTTTTACCAGTTTCTTAAGTGCCTGCGTAATACCCCAGTTTTTATTGATTTTTACATTGATTTTTTCATTTCCGCTCATAAGACTCCTTTCAAGCTGCGTACACATATATTTGATATATCGGCACAATATTCTAAAACTTTAATAATTTCGGAGAAATCTTTACAAAAATTTACAAGGGGTAAATGGACGGGGGTAAATTGAAGGGGTAGGGGTAGGGGTAAAAAATATATTTACCTTCTCCTTGATGGGCACTGCTGTCCATAATAATTTCATATAAAAAGTTAATAATATGAGTGAAATAGGTATTATGCACAAAAAAAATCTTGTAGAGACAATAAACTAAAATGTCATCCCGAACTTGCGGATTTGCGGCAGGGCGCCGTGTGAGCGAGAGCGAACCCAGCCCGTAAGGTGGAGGAAAATGTGGAATTTTCCGACACCCCGCATAAT